>JBKJQC010001155.1:0-5309 GCA_046593995.1 Polyangiales bacterium | reverse complement strand
GAGCGAGGAGAGCGCACCGAGGATGCGCGTGGTCGGTGCGTCGCCGACGCGCGGAACGGCCTCTGCCGAGGCGCGCTTCTCGTCCGGGCTGCCCATCATTGCGCACCCTTCCGGGAGCGAGAGCACGCGGCCGCCGTACTTCGCGGCTTCACCTGCGAGCCGGGCGATGGTGGCGAGGTTCGCCTCGACGTCGGCCTGCGCGCTCAGCTGCGCGATCGCGACCTCGAGTGAATCCTTCGGAAGCTCGTTCTTCATTCGTTTGCCTCTGCGATCCAGTCTATCGTGCGGCGCGCGCATGTCCGAGTCGCAACGCCACGGTCAGGCCGAGCCCGCCGTCGTGATGCACGGTGTGCGGCGCGCGTTTCGACGCGACGGCCGAGAGCCCCTGACGGTGCTCGACGGTGTCGACCTCACCGTCGAGGCCGGGGACTTCGTCGCGCTGGTCGGCCCGTCGGGCTGCGGGAAGTCGACGCTGCTGCGGATCGCGGCGGGGCTCGACGACGCCGACGCCGGCGAGGTGAAGGTCGAGCGGAGTGACATCGCCTACGTGTTCCAGGACGCCCATCTCCTCCCCTGGCGTACGGTCGCGCGGAACGTCGCGCTGCCACTCGAGCTCCGGGGGGTCGCGCGCGAGCTGCGCGAGGTGGCCGTCCGCCGCGCGTTGGCGGAGGTCGAGCTCGAGGACGCGGCCGACCGCTATCCGTCCCAGCTCTCGGGCGGCATGCGCATGCGCGCGTCGATTGCGCGCGCGCTCGTCACGCGGCCGCGCCTCTTGTTGATGGACGAGCCTTTCGCGGCGCTCGACGAGATCACCAGGAACCGCCTCGACGAGAAGCTCCGCGCGCTCTGGCAGGCGCAGCGCTTCACGGTGCTCTTCGTCACCCACGCGATCTTCGAGGCGACCTTCCTCGCCGAGCGCGCGGTGGTGCTCTCGAAGCGGCCGGCGCGCATCGTCCACGACGGCCGCATCGATCTCCCCGAGACACGCACCTCGGCGCTGCGTGGTGATCCCGCGTTCGCGCGCACTGCCGGCGAAATCCTGCGCGCCCTCGAGCAGGGGAGCGCATGAGGCAAGTCGTCCTCCCGCCGCTCGTCGCCGCCGTCGTCGGGCTCTCGCTGTGGGAGCTCGCGGTCCTGGTCTTGAAGCCCGCGGCGTATCTGCTCCCGCCGCCGAGCGCGATCGCCAAGGCGGGTCTCGCCGACCTGGACACGCTCGCGACGGCGTCGGTCACCACCGCCACGAGCGCAGTGAGCGGCTTCCTCCTGAGCGCGATCGTCGGCGTGCTCGTCGCGATCGTGCTCTCGTCGTCGCGCGTGATCGAGCGCGCGTTCCACCCCTACGCCATCGTGCTGCAGACGGTGCCGATCGTCGCGATCGCGCCGCTCCTCGTCCTCTGGTTCGGCGTTGGTCCACGCGCGGTGACGGCGTCGGCGTTCATCGTGTCGGTGTTCCCGGTGATCACCAACGCGCTCACCGGCATCCGCTCCGTCGATCCGGCGCTCCGTGACCTGTTCCGGCTGTACGGCGCCTCGCGCAGCGCGGTGCTCTTCCGGCTCGAGCTGCCGCACGCCACGCTCTCGATCGCGACCGGGCTCCGCGTCGCGTCGGGCCTCGCCGTCATCGGCGCCATCGTCGGAGAGTTCGTCGCGGGGTTCGCCGAGGGGCGGCCCGGGCTCGGCATCGTGATCCTCACGGCGTATCGCCAGCTCCGGACGGATCTGTTGTTCGCGGCCGTCTCGTGCTCGGCCTTCGTCGGGTTCGCGCTGTTCGGAGCCGTGAGCGGGAGCGCGTGGCTCCTGCTCCGCCGCTGGAACACGGCCGTCTGATCGCGTCATCGCGACGACCGCCGCGGCACGCAACCCGCGACGGTCTCGGGTCGACACCCTCGAACCCTCTCGACGCGGCGTCTCCTGGAAGACCTGCCGCAGTTGCCGGAGACTGTCTTCATGAGCGACCTGGAAGCCCGCGTCCTCCGACTCGAACGCTCGAATCTGCGCCTTCGCCGGGCGATCTCCGCGCTCCTCGCGCTCGCGGCGATCCCGCTGCTCGCGGCCTACGTCCCGGCGAACGACAAGATCGAGGCGGCGGAGCTCTCGGTGCGCGACAAGGGTGGGGTCGTCCGCGCGCGCATCTACGTCGACGAGCAAGGGAAGACGCGGCTCGTCCTCCGCGATCGTGACGGGCGCTCGACCGCCGTGCTGCTCTCGGGCGACGGCGCTTCGCTCTCGCTCGGCGACAAGGACGGGAAGGCGTCGGTCGTCGTGAGCGCCCCGAGCCCTTCGACGAACCTGATGGTCATCGAGCGCGAGGGGAAGCCGCGCACCATCCTCACCACGCCGCCCGGCCCGACGTTCGGTACCGCGAAGGATCCGCTCGACGCACAGGACCCATGGGCGCAGCCGGAGTGATGCGGTAGACGTTCCGCGATGCGTCTCGTCGTTGCGCTCGGGGTGCTGGTGCTGTGCGTCGCTCCCGCATGCAAGAGAGACAACGCTGGCGGCGCGCCCGGCCCCACGAAGGTGAAGCTGCAGCTCAACTGGGTCGCCGAGCCCGAGTTCGGCGGGTTCTACGCCGCCCGCGAGTCCGGCGCCTACGCGAAGCAGCAGCTCGAGGTCGACATCGTCGGTGGCGGCGCGGGCACGCCCGTCCTGCAGATGGTCGCGAGCGGCCAGGCCGACTTCGGCATCGTCAGCGCGGACGACGTCCTGATCGCGCGCGCCCGCGGCGTCGACGTCGTCGCCGTGTTCGCGGCGTTCCAGCACTCGCCCCACGGTGTGATGGTGCACGGCGCGCGCGGCGTGAAGAAGCTCGAGGATCTGAAGAGCGGAACCCTGGCCCTCGAGCCCGGGCTCCCGTTCGGACAATGGTTGAAGAAGAAGTATGCGTTCGAGGGCGTGACCATCGTCCCGTACGACGGCGGCATCGCGAAGTTCCTCGCCGATCCGAACCACGCGCAGCAGTGCTACGTGACCTCCGAGCCGATCGCCGCGAAGCGAAAGGGGAGTGATCCGCAGATCTTCTCCGCGAAGGAGCTCGGGTTCGATCCCTACGCCTCGGTCGTGATCGTCCGCTCCGAGTCGCTGAAGACGAAGCTCCCGACCGTGCGCGCGTTCGTCGCCGCGTCGCGCGAAGGGTGGACGGCCTACCTCGCTGATCCGAAGCCCGCGAACACCGTGATGGGCAAGCTGAACACCTCGATGGACGGAGAGACGTTCACCGCGTCCGCGAAGGTGCAGGAGCCGCTCGTGCGCGGCGAAGCCGAGCTCGGCTCCATGACCGCCGAACGCTTCACCACGCTCGCGTCGCAGCTCGTCGAGCTCGGGACGATCCCGAAGGCGCCGCCCGCGAGCGAGTGCTTCGCCACGCCGTGAAGATGGCCGAATCGAGCTAGACTGGCGCATGCGTCTCCGACGTCTGCTTCCCCTCGCGTTCGTCGTGAGCGCCGCCTCGACGGCCGGGATCGTGACGGCGAGCCCGCCCGTCGCGACCAAGCCACCGGTCGATCGCATCTTCATGGCCGGCCCTGCCATCAAGACCGCCTCGGAGATCTACAGCGGCTCGGTGATGGACCTCTACGCCATGGACGTGCAGTGATGTCAATCCGTCGTAGCTTCTGGCTCGCCTGTGCTCTCGCGGCGTGTTCCAGCGCGAAGGAGCGCGTGCCGACCGAGACGAGCGCAACCGCAGACGTGCAGGCGCTGGTCGTCCGCGCCCGCCTGGCGGGTGCGCACGCGCACGTCGCAACCGTCGCCCGCGGACCGCTCGAGGCATCACTCCCGGACGTCGCAACCGACGGCGTGCGCCTCTCGACGGCGCGCGACGGAGTGTGGATGAGACTGCGTCCGCTCGACGTCGCTCCGAAGGCAGCGACCGCGCTCGGTCACCTACGGACCTTCGTGGGTGCATTGCCCGCGGGAGATCTCGTGCTGGCGAGGGGGCCGGATCTCTTCGAGGAGATCCGCGTGCTCCATACGGCGCGCGCGAGCCACGTCGCGCGCTACGAGGTGGTGCTCGGGCCGCTGCTCGCCGAGCTTCGCGTGCGCGAGGGTTACATCGAGGCCGTCGAGCCGAACGGGCACGTCGCGTTCTCCGCAGCGCCACCCTTTGCGATCGATGCGCAGGACGTTCGACGAGACGCGCACACCGTCGTGACGTCGAGGGGCGAGCGCGCGTTCGAGCTGCGGGTCGAGGTCGATCTCTCGGGGCTCAAACCGCCGCTTCTCGTCGATCCCGCGTGGACGACGGTCGCGTCGATGAAGGTCGGACGCTCTCAGCCGAGCGCCGGTCTCCTCGCCGACGGACGCGTGCTCGTCACCGGCGGAATGGCCGGCAGCGCGGACCTGACCAGCACGCAGATCTTCGATCCCGCGCTCAACACCTGGACCGATGGTCCCGCGATCACCGTGCGCTGTCGCAGGGCGCCCGTCATCCTCACGTCGACGAGCTCGCTTGCGTTCTTCTGCGACGGTGGGAGCCCGCAGATTCAGGTGTACTCCCCCACGACGAATGCCTGGACGGGGTTCGGGACCTACCAACACAACGCGGTGGCCAAGCTCCCGGGAGGGCGCATCCTCACGTTCGCGGGCCAAGTCTCGATCCTCTCCGACACGACCTTCGTCACCGAGCGCACCTTCGTTCCGCTGAACGACCGCGTGTTCTACACCGCGATCCTCGCGACCTCCGGCACGAAGGGCTGGCTCATCGGCGGCGCCGACTCGACGCAGCGGGTGCTGTCGACCGTCGAGGCGTACGACGACACGACGAAGACCTGGAGCCCAGGTCCGGCGATGCCCATTCGCAATACCTACGGAGCGGCGACGGTCGGTCCCGACGGTCGCTTGTGGGTGCACGGCGGCCAGGACGAGACCGGGAGCTACGGAAAGGGCGCGGTGTTCGATCCGAACCAGGGCTCGTGGACGCAGCTGCCACGGGGCAGTGGAGGACTGACGCTGCTCACGAGCCAGGGCCGCCTGATCGACGGAGCTACGGCCGTCTCGCCGAAGGTCCTTGCCCCGACCGAGAACGCGTTCCTCGCCGTAACTCCTCCGCTCGTGAGTCACGGGCTGGGACTCAACATCGCGCTCGCGGATGGTCGCTGGCTCTCGGCGACCGGCGGCGGGATCCTCGGCACCTCGGCGGAGATCTTCACCTTCCAGACGGCAGGAGCCACCTGCGACGCGGTCCTCCCCGGGAGCTGCGCCTCGGGGTTCTGCGTCGACGGCGTGTGCTGCGACGCGAGCTGCACCGCGAGCTGCTCCTCGTGCGCTCTCTCCGGCGCCGTCGGCACGTGTCGGCCGGTGACCGGTGC
>JBKJQC010001020.1:0-3123 GCA_046593995.1 Polyangiales bacterium | reverse complement strand
GGCGTGGAAGCCGCCTCGGATCGTCACCTGCGGACCGACGGTGACCCCGACTCCACCCCGGACGACCACGCCAGACCCGGTGGAGGCCGCGCCGCTGATCCCGCTGATGACGACGTTGCGCAGCTCGCCTCCGCCGCCGACAAACGGGGAGTCGAAGACGACTCCGTGCGCGCCCGTGCCTCCTGCACCCGAGGAAGCCGTAGAGCTCGTTCAGTATGCCACTGGAGCAATCCCCGAATGCGCTCGTGAAGTGGTCGAGCACCTGGAGCAGGGTGTGCTGCGGGCGCCACAACATCTTCGCGACCAGATAATCGTTCAGCCAATACCCCCACTCGTGCCCGGAAGAGAAGGTGATGTGTCCGTCGAGCGGGGGAAGCTTCTTTTCGACGATGTCCTTCGTCAGGCCCTTGATGTCGATCGACCGCGAGCGGATGTACTCCGGGAGGAACGCCGGCACGTCGACGTCCGCGCTCGCCCAATACGCCGACTCGGGGAAGTAACGCATCCTCCGCTTCGGCAGCTGGTCGAAGATGTACTCGCGCTGGAGGAAGAAGTTCGGGTGGCCGTAGCCGCCCCAATCACGATAGAGATCGAAGAAGAACACCGTGTGCACGCTGTTCATCAATCGCGTGTCGGCGAACTTCGGTAGGTGGTAGAAGAAGACGTTCTTTTCGCCGCGGAAGTCGAGGTAGAGGTTCGGGTAGTTGCCGACGTGGTTGACGACGGAGAAGGTCACCAACGGGTGCTTGTCGGCGAGGTACTTGGTGCCGTGATCGAGCCAGGTGACGATCCCCTCCGGGTCACTCGCGAAGAACTCGCCCATCCCGAGCTCGACGAGATCGAAGGGAACGACGAGGAGCTCCTCGAGCTTGGTCTCCATCTCGGTCTGCCAGGCCACCTTGTCCTTCACTAGGGCGAATCCGCTCTGCAGCGACGCGCCGCCGAACAGCTGGGCGACCGCGCCCACGGTGACCCCGCGCTGGTGCGCGTACTCGACGATCTTCGCTGCGTGCGGCCGCCACTGATCGAGCGGGATGGTCTCGAGGATGAACCACTGCAAGTGGTTCTGGCCGGTGCGTACGAGCCAGTCGAGCAAAAGCTTTGCGTCGGCGAGGTTCGCGTCCCCGGCCTGATGCAGCGCGGGGAGCCACTCGATCGGGTGCAGAGTGTGGAACTGGATGCCGCGCGTCGCGAAGGGCGATATGAGGAGGTCGTCGAGCCTCTTCGGGATCTGCGGCGACGCGAGCTTCGGGACGAAGGTCTGCTTCGGGTGGAAGAAACGCAGACCGAGGACCTCGAGGAGCGCGTACGCACCGCTCGCGAGCTCGTTGGTGGTGGACGCATAGACGACGATCGTCTGCCCCACGCGCTTCATCACGTAGCCGGAGGTGAGCGTGACACCGGCCTTTTCCTTCGCGGCCGCTCCGGTCGAGAGCCAGATCGAGAACGGCTTGCCGGCAGGTGCGGTGCGCTCCACCTTTGCCTGACCCCAGAGCGTCTTCAGCTGCACCTCGACGTCTGCGGCGAGCAGATCGGCGCGCGCGTCGGCCACGTCGAGGTACACCCCGATGTCGGACGCGGCGATGCTCTCGTTCTCGATGTCGGGGTAGTACGCCGCCTTGGAGCTGTCGCACGCGACGACCCGGGGCGGCGTCGGGGGCGGGGCCTCGTCCTTCTTGCCACAGGCACCGCTCGCCACCAGCGACAGACAAACGAGAGCGGAGACGTGCGCGCGCATGCCCGCACAAGATAGCGGGGGCTCGCGGATCAGGTCGGGGCGCGAGCGTCGGACCGGGCGGAAGAGGCTTTTTGACCGTCGCACTGGCTCGACGTGAGTAGCGCTCGCGAGCAGAGGGAATACGGCGCGCCATCCCTACGGGACGAGCACGACCTTACCCATCGCCTTGCGGTCGTGGATGTAGTGGTGGGCGGCGGGTGCCTCGTCGAAGCGGAAGGTCTTGTCGACCCGCGGCGCGATCTCGCCCCGTCCGTACATCGCGAGGAGCTCCTCGAACTGGGGACGGAGCAAATCGAGGCGACCGAACAAGTGTCCCATGTTGACGCCGGTGACCGTCTTGTTCTCGTCCATCAGCTGGCGGAAGGAGAGGCGCGGGATGCGGATCACCTGCATCGCGGCGTGGAGCAGGTTCCGCGTCTTGCCGGTTGCGGCCGACGAGAGGCCGAAGCACACGAGCCGTCCGCAGGGAGAGAGGAGCTCGTACCCCTCGCCCCATGCCTTGCCGCCGACTGGATCGAGGATCTGATCGACGCCCTTGTCGCCGACGACGCGACGCGCGGCGGCGACGTAGTCCTCCGCTTGGTCGATGCAGTGCTGGACGCCGTGCTCGCGGAGGAAGTCGTGCTTTCCCTTCGAGGCGACGCCGAGGATGGTGCAGTTGCGCGTCTTCGCGAGCTGGATCGCGGCGAGCCCCACGCCGCCCGCGGCCGAGTGGATGAGAATCGTCGAGCCCGGGCGCGTCGTCCCGGTGAAGAACATCATGCAGTACGCGGTCAGGTACACGACGGGCAGCGCGGCGCCCTCCTCGAACGACATCTTCTCGGGGAGGTGGAACGCCTGCTCGGCGGGAATGACCAGCGTGTCGGTGTAGCCGCCGAACCGCGGCATGCCGAAGACGCGCTCGCCCTCCTTCAGCGTCGTCACCTCCTTGCCGACGCGATCGACGATGCCGGCAGCCTCGTAGCCGATCACGCACGGGAGCTTCGGCGCGTCGGGGTAGAGACCGACGCGCGCCATCAGATCGGCGAAGTTGATCCCGGCAGCCTTGACCCGGATGCGCACCTCCTTCGGCCCGGGCTCCGGATCCTTGGCTTCGCGCACTTGAAGGACTTCGGGCGGGCCGGCTTTCGTGATCCAGACTTGGCGCATGGGGTAGAGCGGATGATATCTGTGGGGCGAGGTTGCAACCGAAACAGATTGAACACGGAGGCAGGGAGGCACGGAGGTTCGAAGAGTCGAAGAGTCGAAGAGTCTGCCGCTGTTCGCCGCGAACATAGGGCCGGCATCGAAGCGCCTCAGCGCTCGCGAGACGCTCGGGCCCGAGCGCGGCAGCACTGCTCGGACACCTCCGTGCCTCCGTGCCTCCGTGTTCAATCGGAATCTTC
>JBKJQC010000955.1:0-30707 GCA_046593995.1 Polyangiales bacterium | reverse complement strand
CGCGAGCCCGGACAGCAGGTAGGCGCGCGCGCGCCGGAGCATCGTGACCGCGCGGGCGAGCCGCTCCTCGGTCGTGGGCTCGTGTTCGACGGTGGGCGCGGGGCCGCGAGGCATGCTCGTCACGGTTCCCTCGCGAAGGCGCGGGGACCCTACGACAGGGACGCCTCGTCCGCAATTGCACGCAATTCACCCCGCGCGCCTCGGCGCCGCTCGCGAGATCGACGCTGATGCTGGCCCGATCGCCCTTCAACAGGGAGGCGAGGAGGCGGGGAGATTCGAGAGGTCTGCCGATCGCCGCCTTCACACGACGAGGCTGTCGCACGCGCCAGCGTCATGGCGTCCCCAGCACGCGCGCGGCAGCACTCTCGTGATCTCCCCGCCTCCTCGCCTCCCTGTTGACAGGCGGTTCAGCGAGGTCGGCAGCCAGGCGCTCCCGCTCGCGATCAGTGCGACCCCGTCCGGCTCACGCCCCAGGTGGCGCAGATCATCACCACCGCGAAGGCGGCGATGCCCCCGAAGTCGCGCCAGCTGAAGCGGATGCGGAACGAGGGGAACTCGCTCCGCACCGCGAGGTGCAGCCCCCCGGCGAGCCCGAGGAACACGAACAAGAGCTGCTTGTAACTGAAGGAAAGAAAGAAGATGCCGACCAGCACGCCGGCGAGCGACGTCGCGAGCGCCTCCGCGAAGCGTCGTGTGCGCGGCTCGAGCCCCGCCGGCGGATCCATCGCGATCATCAGCGGGATCTTCAGCGTGGTCCACATGAGCCCGCACCACAGGAGATACCCCAGCGCACCGGTCTCGGTCAGGACGAGGAGGTACGAGTTGTGCGCGGTGAACGGCAGCGAAATCTCTTGTTGGAACTGCCCGAGGCCAACGCCGAGCAGCAGGTGCGTGCGCGCCGCGGTCAGGCCCTCTTGGAGGATCATCGCGCGCTCGGCCGACGAGGCGTCGGCATCGGCGCCGCCACGCCACGAGAGCAGCAACATCGGGACCGAGATCGCGAGCGCGACGAGCACCCCTCGGAGCCCGAAACGGCGCACGAAGAAGACGACGGAGATCGTGGCGAGCACCAGCTGACCACCGCGCGACTGGGACATCACCATCGCCGTGAGGCCGACGAGGAGGATCGCGCCGGTGGTCAGCCGCGCGGCGCGCGAACGCGACTCGTCGAGCGCGAGCAGGAGCGGGAACATAGCGCTGATGAAGACCGAGAGCTCGTTCGGATCCCCGAGCTGCCCGCGCCAGCCCACCCGGTGCGAGGTCGAGAACGAGCCGAACAGCCCCGCGCGCTCGCAGAGATAGTCGATGCCGTCCTTCCCGCCGGTCTCGACGTTCTCGCACATGCGGATGCCTTCGCACTCGCGTCCATCGGGGATCCACTCGTCGGCCGTGCGATCGTCCTCCCCCTCGCGGACCTCGATGCACTGCGGCGGCAGCGTGCCCTGGTGGACGGCGATGGCGGCGATCAACGCCATGCAGACCGTGAGCACGGCGGAAAGCGCGCGCAGCTTGTCGATCGTCGCGAGCGACAGCGCGACGAGCAGCATGAATATCGACGTGAGGCCGAGCGCCTTCCAGGTGATCGCGAAGGCCGGACCGGCACCGAGCTGCTTCGCGGTGACGGCGAACGACCATGCCACGAACGCCAAGAGGAAGGGGATCTGCGGCGAGAACCACGCGCGCCGGTTGCCGAAAAATGCCTCCCTGACGAGCCCCAGCGAAGCGATCACCGTGAGGGTCTCGAGCGGCCACAGGCGCCCGATCGCCGGCGAGATCTCCATCGGACGCAGCACGAGGAAGGCGACGAGAGCGAGCGTGCCGACGAAAGCCAAGACCGTGCCGGCGAGTGTGTCAGCGCGCCGCCGGGATTGCGAGCCGCTCCGATCGAGCGCGCGAACGTAGAACGCGCTGCACGGCGCACCTGTTCCGCGCGCTCACCGACGCCGCGCCGTTCGAGCTCGATGCGCTCGGCGAGCGCTGGTGCGGCGTGGAGCGAACTCGTGGACGGGTCGTGGAATCACGACTAACGACGAGAAGCACTGTCGCTGTTGCTTGTCGTTCTCGGACTCGCGGTGGGATGTTGGAATCGGAGATGAGAATGTCGGACGGCACGCGAGCGGAGGTTCGTGCGTTCATCGATGGGCGCTTTCCCATGGCGCGAGGCCGAGGCGACGACGAGTCGCTTCTCGATGCGAACATCGTCGACTCGCTCGGGATCCTCGAGCTGGCCGCGTTCGTCGGCGAGAAGCTCGGGACCGAGCTCGACGACGAGCAGCTCACGGCGGAGAACTTCGACAGCGTCTCGGCGATCGTGAGCTTGATCGACCGACTGCGCGCCGCGCCGACCACGCCGTCCGCGCCCGCAGGCGTCTGAGATGCCCGCCCCATATCTCCTCCACCACCTCCTCGAGATGGGCGCGAACCGCGCCTCGGCCAAAGAAGCGATCGTCGACAAGAAGCGTCGCTTCACCCACGGCGACCTCCGCGTGGCGGCCGCGACGATCGCGTCGCGCCTCGCGCGCCTCGGCGTCGGCCGTCGTGACCGCGTCGGGATCTGGCTCGACAAGAGCTGGGAGGAGGCGGCGTCGATCTTCGGGATCGCGATGGCCGACGGCGTCTTCGTCCCGGTCAACTCGCTGCTCAAGCCATTTCAAGTTTCGCACATCCTCGGCGACTGCTCGGTCGTGGTGCTCATCACGACGAAAGACCGATGGGACGCGCTCGCCGAGCAGCGCAAGGAATTGCCCTCGCTGAAGGCGCTGCTCGTCGACGCGCCGCACTCGATGGATGAGGGCGGAGACCCTTCGAGTACAAGAAACGCGCCGCCGATGCTTGCCGAGCTCGAGCCCACCTATGTCCCACCGAACCAGGCGATCGGCGAGGACCTCGCCGCGATCCTCTACACGTCGGGATCTACCGGGCGCCCGAAGGGCGTCATGCTCTCCCATCGCAACCTCCTCGCCGGTTCGCGGATCGTCTCGACCTACTTGAGCATCGGTCCGGAGGACCGCCTCCTCTCGGTCCTGCCGTTCAGCTTCGACTACGGGCTCAACCAGCTCATCACAGTCGTCGAGCACGCGGCGACGCTCGTCCTCCTGTCGTTCCGCTTCGGCGACGAGATCGTGCGCGCGCTTGCCAGCGAGAAGTGTACGGGCCTCGCGGGCGTCCCTACGATCTGGGCAGTCCTCACGGGTGCTTCGCCGTCCCTGCCGAAGACCCCGCTTCCGCACCTGCGGTACCTCACGAACTCCGGCGGAGCGGTCCCGTCCGAGACCGTGGCGAAGATCCGCGGGACCTTGCCGCACGTGAACCTTTTCTTGATGTACGGGCTGACGGAGGCGTTTCGCTCGACCTATCTGCCGCCGAGCGAGCTCGATCGGCGGCCGACGTCGATGGGCAAGGCCATCCCGGAGACCGAAATCTTCCTTTACGACCCGACCACGAACCAGCGCTGCAAGCCCGACGAGGTAGGGATCCTCGTGCATCGTGGCCCCACCGTGTCGCTTGGCTACTGGAACCGGCCGGAGGAGACGGCGAACGCGCTCCGGCGAAACCCGCTCCTCGGCGAGCACGAAGGCGCGGACGTGGTGTGCTGGTCCGGCGACCTCGTGAAGATGGACGAGGAAGGGTTCTTCTACTTCGTCGGCCGCAACGACGCGATGATCAAGTCGAGTGGCTTCCGGATCTCGCCGACCGAGGTCGAGGAGGTGCTGATGGCCACGAAGAAGCTCGTCCAGGCCGCCGTCATCGGCGTGCCGGACAAGAGCGTCGGCGAGCGCGTGCACGCCGTCGTCGTCGCTGCTCCGGATACGCCCCCGGACCGCGACGCGCTCCTCGCCGAGGCCGCCAAGTCGCTTCCCTCGTACATGGTGCCGCGCGACGTCGAGTACGTCGCCGAGCTGCCGCGCTCGCCGAACGGGAAGGTCGACTACAAGCGCCTCAAGGCCGAGCGGACGCCCGCATGAGTAACTCCCTCGTCGAGGAGCTGATCGCGCGGCACTTTTCGGTCGTGAGCGGGGAGCTCGCGATCGGCGGGCACAAGGCCTCGCAGCTTCTCTCGGAGCACGGCTCGCCACTCTTCGTCTACGACGCGGGGATCCAGCGCACCCTGCTCGCGAACCTCCGCGAAGCACTCCCTTCGCGCGTCGACGTTCACTTCTCGGTCAAGGCCAATCCCAACCCGGCGGTGGTAAAGGTCTTCGTGGACGCCGGCACCGGGACCGAGATCGCCTCGGCCGGCGAGTACGAAGTCGCGCGACGGGCGGGCTGTGAGCCGTCCCGGATCCTCTTTGCCGGACCCGCGAAGGGGAAAGACGAGATCGCGCACGTCATCGCGGGAGGCGTCGGCGAGATCCACCTCGAGTCGGACGAGGAGATCGCGATCGTCGCGCGGTGCGCGCGGGAGGCCGGCCGCGCGGTCGACGTCTCGCTGCGGATAAACCCGTCGGAGGCCGGCACCGGCGGCGCGATGCGGATGGGGGGACAGCCGGCCGCCTTCGGTTTCGACGAGGAGCGGATGGCCGAGGTTGTACGCCTCGTGTTGCAGCACGAGGGGCTCAGGCTCCGCGGGATGCACATGTTTGCGGGCACTCAGATTCTCGACGCGGAGGTGCTCGTCCGTCAGTGGCGTCACGCAATGCGGATCGCGCGCTCGCTTGCCGACATGAGCTCCGAAATGAGCGGGCGCTCGGTCGAGACGATCGATCTCGGCGGCGGTCTCGGAATCCCGCTCTTCGCCAACGACAAGTCACTCGACCTGGGCCAGCTGCGGGGGCTTGCGGCGAGCGCGTTCGAAGAGCTTGCCAGCGACGGGCCGCTGGCAGGCACGCGCTTCGTGGTCGAGCCGGGTCGACACCTCGTCGGTCCGGCGGGCGTTTACCTCACGACCGTCCGGGCGGTGAAAGAGTCTCGTGGGTCGAGGTTCGTCATCTGCGACGGCGGGATGAATCACCACCTCGCGGCCTCCGGGAACCTCGGCACCGTGATCAAGAAGGACTATCCGATCGTCAACGCGTCCCGGGTCGGGGCGCAGTCGACCCGCCCGAGCTTCGTCGTCGGACCGCTCTGCACCCCGCTCGACACGATCGGGAGGAAGGTCGCGCTTCCGGATGCCACGCAGCCGGGCGACGTCATCGCGATACTCCAGTCGGGCGCGTACGGGCTGACCGCCAGTCCATTCGGTTTCCTCGGCCACCCGATGCCGGCGGAGGTGCTCGTCGACGGAGCGAGCGCGCGCGCGGCCAAGCGGATCCGCGAGCGTGGCACGTTCGCGCATCCGCTCATGCCCCCGACCGGCTGACGATATGTTGGGACCTCGGGCTCGTCGCGGTGACGAAATCAGCGACCTCGATTCTCGAACTCGGCGAACTCTCGATGGAACACGGAGGCACGAAGGCACGGAGGTTTTCGAGAGTGCTGCCGCCCGCTTCACTCCGAGGTCTTCGCCGCTCTCGC
This sequence comes from Polyangiales bacterium, assembly GCA_046593995.1. Taxonomy (GTDB): domain Bacteria; phylum Myxococcota_A; class Polyangia; order Polyangiales; family JADJMO01; genus JALHOE01. Next base: position 25,253 of record JBKJQC010000955.1, on the reverse strand, counting down.
TGCTCTCGCCGTCGTCGCACCCAGAAAAACAGGGAGTCGGGGAGACGGGGAGGCGTGAGGGAGGCCTGAGCAGTCTGCCGATCGTCTCCGATGGGCGGGGCCTGCAGTGGCAGCGACCACGCGATCGCGTGCGCGCGGCAGCACTCTCGTGTCTCCCCGTCTCCCCGGCTCCCTGTGGATTCGCGGTCGACGACCTGATCGCGTCGAGGAGCGACGTGAGGGCGCGGCCGCGATCGGCAGACTCTGAAACCTCCGTGCCTCCGTGCCTCCGTGTTCAATCTGATCCGCTGCCAGACGCTCGAGAATCACGCTCGGTCATTGAGCGCGGAGCTCAGAAGAAGAGTCCGTCGCCGGCTGCCATCGTCACGCGGAAATCGTCGAGCGTCGTGGGGGCGGACGCGCCTCCACGACGACCGTGGAAAGAGACACTGTTGCCTCCGACACGCCTGAACCGCGCCGCGGTGAGCGCGCGGCGAAGGTCGCGATCCGTCGTCACGACCTCGACGACGTCCGAGCCGAGTAGGGCGCCCTGCTGGATCACGTCGTGCACGATCGCCTCTGGCAATCCGCTCACGCCTTCGCGCGCCCAGAAGTCGACGAGCGTCGTCACGCGCACGTTCTTGTACGGATGCCCGTCGATCCGGGGCCGGAGCCTGGTCGACGTGATCGTATAGCCGAGGAGCGTTGGCGCGCCGCGCCGCGCCCTTATCGCGCGCGCGCGAACGATTTTGTGAGCGCTCGAGGCCCGGATCGCGCTCACGCGCCAGTCGAGCACGCGGCTCGATCCGGGGAGCCATCCCCGGGCCCACGATGGAGCGTCGTCGAAGAGCGCGTCCGTCTCGAGGCCGATCTCCTCGAGATCTTCGAAGACGAAGCTCCTCGCCGCGAGCCGCTGACTCGCGTGGAGGATCGGCTCGGCGACGCGCAGGGCGACGTCGGCTACGGGCTGAAGGACGCGCGCAGCGAGCGGCGGAACCTTCGCGTCGAGGATGCGCCCGGCGCGGAGCGGCCACAGGTAGCGCGGCGAGACCCCGAGCGTCGGCATGCGGAGGCGCTCGTAGACCGCGAGCGCCGCCGGCGTCGACGCGTACGAGCCGATACAAGCCCCCATCGCCGACAGCGTGCGGATCATGTTGCGAACGAGGATGCCCCCGGCGCCGAGCCCGCGTTCTTCGGGGAGGCTGATGAGGTCCATGTCCCAGAAGACGGTGCTCTCCTCGGCGTCGATCCGGACCTTCCCCGTGAGGAGGCGGACGCGCGCGACGGTGATGCCGTCCTTGCGCATCGAGAATGCGGCGGGGTGATCGTCCAGCGCGAGCGGGTTCGAGCTGGCGATCTGGACGAACTCCGCCGGCATTGCGGCGAGGTCGCCCCCCTCGCTCGTCTCCTCGATGTAGCGGCCCGCCCTGAGATCGCCGACGGTCACGGTCTCGATCGCGAAAGGCTTCTTGTCGCCAGCGTTCGCCACGAGTCCTTCCTACTGCGCGAACGGCGCGACGGGAACCGTGTTAGCTCGCGCGCCGGATGAGCGACGACTCGGTCGACCAGATCCAGGCGCGCGCCGTCCGCGGCGCGAGTTGGACGATCGCGGCCGGGATCGTCTCGCGCGTGCTCGGGCTGTTCGGGTCGCTCGCGATTACCTACTACCTCGATCCGGAGGTCGTCGGCGAGGTCGGTGTCGCGCTGGTGCTCACGCTGACGGCCAGCATCGGGACGACGTTCGGCCTCGGGAACTATCTCGTGGCGAAGCCCGACGAGGGCAGAGAGACGGCGTGGCACGCGACGGTGTTCCACGTCGTGAGCGGGTTCCTCGCGCTCGCGGTCGTCATCGTGTTCGCGAGGCCGCTCGCAGCCGCGTTCCGCGCGCCGCACGCCGCCGTGTTCGTGCTCGGGATGGCCATGGCGACCGCGCTCGATCGCATCGCATACGTTCCGGAGCGCATGGTGATCCGCGCGATGAACTTCCGGAGGATCGCGTTCGCGCGCGCGATGCCGGACATCGCGTACACCATCACGTCGCTCGCGTTCGCGATGGTCGGCCTCGGCGGCTTTGCCATCGTGCTCGCCAACATCGTGCGCGCCGCCTACCGCACGTCGATCTACGTCGCGAGCGCGAAGCGCGAGGAGTGGCTGACGCCGCACCGCTTCAACGCGCCGATCTGCCGCCGCATGTTCCGCTTCGGCGTGCCGCTGTGGCTCAGCTCACTCGCCGAAATGGTGTCGTCGCGCTGGGACAACCTGATCGTCGGCTATCTGCACGGGCCCCGGGTGATGGGCCAGTACCAGATGGCCTACAACCTCGCGGACGTACCGGCGGATCAGATCGGCGAGCAGGTCGCCGAGGTGCTCCTGCCTACGTTCGCCCAGCTGCCGCTCGAGGATCGGAAGCGCGCGCTCGTCTCGTCGACGGGCGCGCTCGCGTTCGTCGTCTTCCCGGTGGCGATCGGGTTCGGCGCCGTCGGGCCGACGCTGATCGCGTTGGTCATGCGACCGGCGTGGGCAGGCGTCGCGCCCATGCTCATGATCCTGTGCGTCCTCTCGGTCCTGCGGCCGCTGACCTGGCAGATGACGTCCTACCTTCTCGCGAGCGATCGCCCGCGCGTGCACATGGCGTGCTCGTTCGCGAAGGCGCTGGTCCTCGTGCCCACGCTCCTGACGGTCGGTCGTCTCGGCCCGCTGTGGGCGTGCGTCGCGGCGGGCAGCGGGTTCGCTGCGCATCTGCTCCTCGCTCAGTGGTCGGTCGCTCGCGAGGACGGTATCCCGATGCGGGTGCAGCTCGGCCGGTGCCTGCCCCCACTCCTCGCGTGCGTCCCGATGGTGCTCGCCGTCGTCGCGGTGCGCCGCGTGATCGCGCCGTTCGCACCGGGGTTCCGTCTCCCTGTCGAGATCGTCGCGGGGATCGTCGGATACGTCCTCGGCGCCTTCGCTCTCGCGCCGAAGCTCACGCGCGAGTTCCTCGACCTGCTGCGTGCGGCACGCGCGCGTCGCCGCTCGTCGACGCGAGCGCGTGCGTCGGAGAAGAGCTGATCACGGGACCTCGAGCTCGACGGACACAGCGCGGTGATCCGACGCGCCGAGCGGGTGGACCCGCACCGACAGGAACCGCACCCCCGGGCCGGCGAGCACGCGATCGATGCGCATCCACGGGTGCTTCGCCGGGAACGTGTAGCCGAGCCCGGAACCGACCTCGTCGAAGGCGTCGCGGAACGCTCCGAGACGCTTCCGCGCGATCACGCTCCATCCGGGTAGGTTCGTGTCGCCGATGATCACGACCGGCTCGCTCGAGCGCTCCGCGGCCGCCGCGACGTGAGCGAACTGGCGATCGCGCTTCTCGGCGTCGAGGCGCGCGTCTCGTCGATCGAAGAGCGCGTGGCGAGGAGAACCCGGGTGCACTACGAGGAGGCGTAGCGAGCGGCCGTTCGCCGTGCGCACGACGAACGAAGCGAGGGGCAGGGGCTCGTCCTCCGAGATCGGCGCCGCCAGCTCGGCGGAGAGGAGCGGCAGCTTCGTCGCGAGCGAGAACTCGCCACGCTCGAGCACGCTGTGCGTCGGGAGGCCGCGCGCGAGACCTGCGGTGACCGACGGCTGGGACGCTTGCAGCACGACGACGTCGGCCCCGGCGGCGACGACCTGCTCGGTGATGGGATCGACGCCGAAGTGCCCCCAGAAGACGTTCCAGGTCAAGATCCGGATCGCGCTCGTCCCGCCTGAGTACGCCGTCCGAGAGCGTTCGACGCGCGTGCCCATGAACGGGAAGGCCACGACCACCGCGAGGATCGCGTGGAGCACGAGGAGCTGCGGGCGACGCGCCCAGGCGAGTGCTCCGGCGACGAGCGCCGTCGTCACGAGCCACGGTTGTCGCGGCGCGTAGAGCAAGAGCTTGCCGACGAAGGTCCAATCGCCGACCGCCGCGATCGCGACCATCACCGACACGACCGTGACGGCGTGCAGGACGCCGATGCCCGCGACACACGCGGACAGCGCTCCCCGACGCGGTTCCATGGCGCAGACCTCTGGTACGGCGCTTCACGGGCGCAAAGCGAATCGTGCTACTGATCGACGACGTGCCGGGTACGGAGACGTCATGACCTCGATGGCGCAGCGCGTACGTAGGCACCTGTTCCGCGCGCTCGCCGACGCCGCGCCGTTCGAGATCGTCGTGCGCCGCGGCGACACGAGAAACGACCTCGTCGCGCTCACGTTCGACGACGGCCCGTGCGACATGACCGAGGCGTACCTCGACGCGCTCGATGCGCTCGGCCTCCGCGCGACGTTCTTCCTGGTCGGGGCCGAGTGCGCGCGGCGTCCCGACGACGTGCTTTCGTGCATCGCGCGCGGTCACGAGGTGGCGGCGCACGGCTACACGCACACCCCGTTTCCGATGCTCCCGACGGCGGCCCTGCGTGACGAGCTCGCGGCGTGCGAGGGCGCGCTGCCTCCGTCCTCGCGCGCGCGGCCGCTGCTCCGTCCTCCGCGCGGGTACTGCAGCGTGCGCTCCGTCGCGGTGTGCGCGGCGCGCGGCTACACGACGGTGCTGTGGAACGTCGACTCCGACGATTGCCGCACGCGCGACCCAGACGTCGTCGGTCGCCGTCTCGACTCGGTGCGAGCAGGCGACATCGTGCTCCTGCACGAAGGGCAGCAGTGGACGATCGACGCCCTCCCCTCGATCGCCGAACGGCTGCGCATCCTCGGCCTCGAAGCCGTCACCATGAGCGAGCTCCTCGCCGGAGGACCGACGACGTGAACTCGCGGCGCTCGCGAACTACGTCGCGCTGTCGCTCGCGCGCTCTCGGAGGAGCCCACGCTGGGTGAGACGGTCGATGACGCGTGCCGCGTCGTGCGGCCGTCGCAGCTGGAAGGCGAGCTCACGCGGCGAGCGCAAGACGTCGAACAGAGGCATGCGATTCCACACGAGCTTCGCGACGTAGTGCGGCGGCGCGTCGACCAGGCAGACGGGAGCGCCTTTCATCCACAGCGCCTCGGAGAACCCCGAGGGCATCACGACGCAGAAGCTGCAGCGCCGCAGCGTCTCGAGCTCGAGACCCCAGCTGAGCCCCTGGAGATACGTCGAGCGCGTGGGATCGAGCTGCAGCTTCTTCTCGGTGAACTTCGCGTCGACGCGCGTGCGGTTCTCGTCCGTCACTGTCAGGTTCATCCCGCAGATCAGCACGTGGGCGTCGTGGTCGCGGACGAGCGTCTGGAGCAGCTCCGACTTCGTCGCGAGCACGCGCTCCTCCGGCTCTTGCAGAAATGCCGACACGGCCGCGTCGGGCCCCGTCGCCCGGTGTCGCCAGAGGAAGCCGACGGTGAGCCGCTCGCGGAAGAGCGCAGGGTCGATATCGTTGTCGCGCATGCAGCCCGGGAGCCGCTCGCGTCCGAGGTCGGAGAGCCCGATGTCGCTCGTGGGATCGCGGTAGTCGAGCTCGCGCATCACCGTCCACGGTTTGAGGTTCTTCGTGAAGTCGAACTTCGACGAGATGCGCACCGGGAGTTTGGAGATGATGTCCCGCTGGAGCTCCCCGTCCCTGATCTGATATTGGACGAACTCGTCTACGTGAACGCCATCGAGCTCCGAGGCGAGGTGAATCGCGTCGGCGAACGACATGTCGAAGACGCGCAGCTCCTCGAGGCGCTTCGGCGAGGCGAAGAAGAGGGCGAGGCGCGTGCCGGGGCGCTTTCGCTTGTACTGCTTCAACGAGACGAGCTGCTCGTAGTAGTCGCCGTACGCGCCGTGGAGGATGCTGCCGACCGTCGCCATCGCCTGCCAGGCTAGTCGGCGCGTCGCGCTTCCGCGAGCGTCGCGTGCGCCGACCGGGCGTGTCAGGGCGCCGGTGGGATTGCGAGCGTGGGGAGCGGCGCCGCGCGCCCTTCGCTCACCCACGCGAACGAGACGCCGAGGTACACGAGGTGACGGACGAACGGCGCGAGCGGGGCCGGTCCGTCGAAGCTCGAGTGGCGCGCGTCGTAGCCGAGCGAGCCACCGAGCCAGCGTGTGAAGGCGTAGCGCGCGGCGAACGATCCGCCGACGCTCGTCGTCGTCGACCCCGAGCTCGGTCCGGCGACGACACTCGTGCGCGAGACGTCCGCGCTGGCAATCAGGACGAGCCCTCCCACACGCTCGGGGAACGGCGCGCCCGCCGTGGTCAGACCGGCGTTCGCCACCACGCCGGGACCGATGCGCGGATCGCCCATGGAAAAGGCGAGCCCGGTGATCCCGTAGGTCGACCACGCGCGCGTCGTGTGCGTGAGCGTCGAGAGGACCGCGGGGTAGACGGTGAGCGGCGCGTCCCCGATGCGCGCATTGGCGACGGTGGCTCCCGCCTCGAGACGCCCGAGCAGCTCGCGCGAGAGCCGGTGCCCGACGCCGATCGTCGCGGTCGCGGAGGCGGCGTCGAGCGGACCGACGTTGCGGGGCGTCGGCGAGAAACGATCGAGCAGATAGAAGACATGGCCGCGCTCGAAGCGGAGGCGCGCCGTGTACGTGGTGCGGACGCTCGCCTGCAGCGCGAGGCCGAGGCTCGTCCACGCGACGATGCCGTCGACGCCGCGGTACGGCGAGCCGACGACGCCCGGCACCTCTTCCTTCAACGTTCCGGTGAGCCCCAGCCCGACCGCGTGCGTGTAGACCCAGGTGCGATCGATGTCGTGGCCGAAGGTGAGCGAGTCGTTGCTCGACCACGCCGTCCTTCGCACGGAGAAGGGGTCGATCGTGACCGGCGCGCCGTCGGTGCCGCGGAGCGCCTGCACCGTGCCGATGGTGTTGTAGCTCGAGGTCGTGAGACGGGTGCGCACGCCGATGCGGGTGACGTTGATCCACGAGAGCCCGACGAGCGCGTCCCGGCGCGAGAACGACGCGTCGAACGGCGTGTACTGCGCGATGCGGCCGAGCAGGCGGACGGCGTTCCGCTCGCTCGGGAGGCGACCGGTGACCTCGAGGAACGCGGCGCCGTCGATCCCTGTGAAGGGCGCCCCGCGACGGTCGACCGAGCCGTCCACCTTCTGCTGTTGATACGCGCCCGAGTCCCACCCCTGGATGGCGGTGGCCTGCGCGCCGACGGCGTACGGCGCGAGGAGGAGCGACAAGGGCATGGGGGGGCGACAGGCTACTAGTGCGCGGATGGCGCGACGGGAACCGTGCTAGCTCGCGCGCCCCCGATGAGCGCCACGTGCTAGAGACGCCCGGTGCCGGAGCTCCGCGCCCTCCTCGTGTCGTACGCGTTCCCTCCCGTCGGGGGAGCCGGCGTGCAACGCGTGGCCAAGCTCGTGAAGTATCTGCCCGAGCACGGCGTCACCCCGGCGGTGCTCACGGTCGCGAACCCGTCGGTGCCGGTCCACGACACCTCGCTCTTGCGCGACATCCCGGCGTCCACCGAGATCGCGCGCGCGCGCACCTTCGAGCCGGGATACGCCGCGAAGAAGGCGGCGTGGACCGCGAGCTCGTCGCCGCGCTCTTCGATGATGCAGAAGCTCGTCCGCACGGCGGCGGGCTTCGCGAAGAACGCGCTCGTCCCCGATCCGCAGATCCTGTGGTACCCGGACGCACGACGCGCCCTCGGCGCCCGGCTGCGACGAAAGGCCGACGACGTCGTAGTGATCAGCGGCCCGCCTTTTTCGCAGTTCCTGCTCGCGATGTCGGCGCACCGCGCCGGGGTCCCGGTGGTCCTCGACTATCGCGACGAGTGGAGCACGGTTCGTTCGGGGTACGAGATGACCGCCTCGCCGATCGCGCGCGCGCTCGGCGACCGCCTGGAGCCGGCGCTCCTGAGACGCGCGACCCGCGTCACGACCGCGACCCCCGAGTTCCGCGACGAGCTCCTGCGGACGTATCCGTTCCTCGATCCCGCGCATGTCGTCGCGATCCCCAACGGCTACGACCGTGACGATCTGCCGGCCGCTCGCCCGGTGCCGCCGCGCGATCGCTTCGTCCTCACGTACGCGGGTACGGTCTTCCGACTGACCAGCGTCCGCACGTTGATGTCCGCCATCCGCACGCTGCACGCGCGCGAGCCGGATCTCGGCCGTGTCCTCGACGTCCGCTTCCTCGGGCGCATCGTCGACACCGAGCGTGACGCGTTCGAAGGGATGGACCGCTTCTCCGTGCAGACGGCCGGGTACGTACCGCACGACGAGGTCGTCGCCGCGTTGTCTGCGAGCCACCTCGTCGCGTGCGTGCTCGACGACGTCGCCGGCGCGGAGCGGATCTACCCGGCGAAGATCTTCGAGCTCATGATGATCGGCAGACCGGTCCTCACCATCGCCCCCGACGGCGCCCTCGCTCGGCTCGCGCGCGCGCACCAGCTCGGGGACGTCGTCCACCCGCGGGACGAGCCCGCCCTCGTCGAAGCGCTCGCCCGACGACTGCGCGCGTTCCGCGACGGAGACGTCGATGTCGCGCCCGCGCCGCACTCGATCGAGCGCTTCGACCGCCGCGCGCTGGCCGGAGAGTTCGCGCAGGTCCTACGGAGCGCGGCCGCTCCGCAGCGGTCGTGATATCAGGGGCGCAGATGTCGCTCCGCCGTCTCACGACCGCCGTCCTGGTCCTCTGCGCGCTGTCCTCGGCGTGCACGTCGGCGTGCTCGTCGACCATGGCGTACGCGTGGCGCGACGAGCGCGCTGCCGAGTATCGCATCGGGCCTGGCGACAAGCTCCGCGTCTCCGTGTGGAAGCACGAGGAGGTCTCGGGCGAGGTCACCGTGCGCCCAGACGGGAGCTTCTCGCTCCCGCTCATCGGCGACGTCAAGGCAGCGGGCCGCGCGTCGAGCGAGATCGCCACGGAGATCCAGACGCGCCTCGGGAAGTTCTACACCGAGTCGCTCCCCGTCACCGTCCTCGTGGCCGAGGTGAAGTCGTACAAAATCTACGTGATGGGCGAAGTGCAGAAACCCGGGGAGTTCGGCCCGTCGCAGCCGGTGACGGTGATGATGGGGCTCGCGATGGCGGGAGGGTTCACCCCTTATGCGAGCACCGATCACGTCGTGATCCTTCGTCGCGATGCGCGCGGCGAGCGGCGGATCCCCTTCAGCTACCCAGCAGTGGTGAAAGGGGGCGATCTGCAGCAGAACTTGGTTCTTCAATCCGGAGACACGATCGTCGTCCCCTGACGCTCCCGCGACCGGACAGCCTTTTGTCGGCATCTGCCGCGTGAGATAGCCTCCGGATCCAAGTGATCGCCCTCAGCGTGCCCGGCGACCTCCACTACCGCGACATCGCGACCCGGGTGGTGTCCGCGGCGTGCAAGCTCGTCAGTGCCAGCGCGGACCGCGAGCGCTCGACCGAGTTCCGCGAGCAGGTCGTCTCCGCGTTCGGCGAGGCCTTCAACAACTCGGTCATCCACGCGTACAAGGATCGACCCGGTGACGTCCGGATCGAGATCGACACCGAGACGACGGGGATCGCGATTCGCCTGGTCGACCAAGGACACAGCTTCGACCCGAAGACCGTCGCGGCCCCCGATCTCGACGCGCTGCCCGAGGGAGGGTTGGGGATGTACATCATCCGGGCGTTCATGGATGAGGTCCGATACGAGGCGGGGCCGCCCAACGTCCTGTTCCTGAGGAAGCGGCTTTGACACGCGCGACACGCTCGCGTACGGCTCGCGCGTCATGAAGTTCGAGCGGCGCGACGAGGGAAGCGTCATCGCGCTGCGCATCGAGGGGGAGCTCGATGCGCTGAGCGCGCCCGAGGTGCGTCCGAGTCTCGATGCGGTGATCGCGGCCGCGCCCAAACGCGTGACGCTCGACCTCGCGAGCCTGCGCATGATCGACAGCTCGGGCGTCGGTGCCATCGTGTCGCTCTACAAACGACTGCGCGCGGCCGGTGGCGAGCTCGAGATCAGCGGCGTGAGCGGTCAGCCGCTCGCGATCTTCAAGGTGCTCCGCCTCGATCGGGTCTTTGGAACGGCCTGAACATCATGCTCCGCGGCGTCGTCGACCGGGTTCGGCGCAAGAACCTCGACACGTGGCTCCCCACGTGGTTTCGCCAGCTCGCCTCTCGGCCGAGAAGCGCCCGTCCGCGGCACGTGCTCTTCGCCTTCTGCGATCACTTCGAGCCGCTCTGGGGCGGCGCGACGCACGACGTCGGTCGGGCGCGCGTGCGGTTCTGGCGCGACGCGTATCCGCGGCTCGCCGACGAGGTGCGGGACGCCGACGGTCGCCCCCCGCAGCACTCGTTCTTCTTTCCCGGCGAACAGTACGACGAGACCACGCTCGGTCTGCTCGCGGAGCTCGCCGCGCGCGGTTACGGCGAGGTCGAGCTGCACCTGCACCACGACGGCGACACGCGCGAAGGGCTCCGCGCGGACATCGTCCGCTACCTCGAGCTGTTCACGCGTCATGGTCACCTCGCGCGCACCGACGGCCGCGCGCGCTACGCGTTCATCCACGGCAACTGGTGCCTGTCGAACGCGCGGAAAGACGGGCGTTGGTGCGGTGTCGACGACGAGCTCCCGCTCTTGCACGACACCGGGTGCTATGCGGACTTCACCTTCCCCTCCGCGCCGGACGAGTGTCAGCCGCGCGTCGTGAACGAGATCTTCTGGCCGACCGGCGACCTCGCGCGCCGTCGCGCCTACGAGCACGCCGAGCGCGCGCGCGTCGGACGCCGCTACGACGATCGCATGCTCTTCGTCACCGGGCCGCTGGCGCTTGCACGCAGGCCGCGCTCGCTCCGACCGCGCATCGAGAGCGCGGCGGTGACGGCGAACGATCCAGGAACGGCGGCACGCGTGCGCACGTGGCTCGAGCAGGCGATCCACGTCGAAGGGCGCCCCGAGTGGGTGTTCGTCAAGGTGCACACGCACGGCGCCCCAGAGTCTCAGGCGGCGTCGCTGCTCGGCGAGGCCGGCCGCGAGATGCATCGCGCCCTCGCGTGCGAGACGGCGTCGCTCGGCGCGTCGCTCCACTACGTCACCGCGCGCGAGATGTACAACGTCGCGATCGCGGCGATCGAGGGGCGCGACGGTGATCCGTCGGCGTTTCGCGATCACGTGCTCCCGAAGCCTCCGGTGCGAGTCGATGGATCTCTACGGTGAGCTCCTCGCCCGCGTCCTCTTCCCCGTGTGGGAGGGGGGCATCCGCAAGCGTCCGACGCTGCGGCTCCTCCGCCACCTGGAGCGCACCGCGCGGCGTCCGCTGGTCGAGCTCGAGGCGCTGCAGCTCGGCGCGCTCCGGCGCCTCGTCGCGCACGCGCAACGTCACGTGCCCTTCCAGCGTGAGCGCTTCGAGACCGCTCGGCTCCGCTCCGAGGATCTGAAGAGCCTCGCGGATCTGCATCGTCTCCCGGTCCTCGATCGCTTGGGTTTCCGGGCCGTCGGCGCCGAACGCGAGAGCGAGGCGCCCCCGTTCGCGACCATTCGCAAGGCGACGAGCGGGACCTCGGGGGAGCCGCTCGCCTTTGGCTACGACGCTGGCTCCGAGCACTTCCGACAAGCGACGAAGCTCCGCGCGTACGGGTGGTCGGGCGCGGGCGTCGGCGCGCGCACGCTCCATTATTGGGGTGAAGCGTCCGCGTCTCCGCGACGGCTTTCGCGCGCGAAGATCGCGCTCGACCGCGCGTTCAAGCGCGAACGCTACCTGAGCTGCAACGCGCGCGGAGAAGAGGAGCTCGCGCGCGTCGTCGACGTCATTCGCCGCGATCCGCCGGACGCGATCGTGTGTTACGCGCAGGCCGGCGCCGATCTCGCGCGCTTCGTGGTGGAGAACCGGCTCCGTCGCTGGCCGGACGTCGCGATCGTCTGCGGCGCCGAGCGCCTGCTCGAGGCGGATCGCGCGATGATGGTCGAAGCGTTCGGGCCTCGCGTCTTCGAAACCTACGGCTCACGCGAGTTCATGTTGATGGCCGCAGAGTGCGAGGCTCATGACGGCATGCACCTCTCGATGGAGAACTTGCTCGTCGAGGTCGTGGTGCGGGAAGGGGAAGGGGAAGGCGAGCACACGCGCGCGGCGGCGCCCGGCGAGTCCGGCGAGGTGGTCGTCACCGATCTCCACAACTTCGGCATGCCCTTCATCCGCTACGCCAACGGCGATCGCGCCACCGTCGGTGCGCGCGACGCCTGCCGCTGCGGGAGGACGTTGATCCGTCTCGAGCGCGTGGACGGCCGGGTCACCGAGACCCTGACCGACGCCCACGGAGGACACGTGTCGGGCCTGTTGTTCAACACGCTCGTGGCCCACACCGGCGACACGATCCAGGCGTTCCAGGTGATCCAGCGCGCCGATCGCTCCGTCACCCTGCGCGTCGTCGCCAAGCCCACGTTCGACGAACGCGCCCTCCTCTCCGCCGCCACCCCGCACTTCCGCGGCCTCCCGGTGACCATCGAACGCGTCGACGAAATCCCCCTCGACCGCTCCGGCAAGAGACGCATCGTCGTGATCGAAAAGGGTTGATTCTCGAACACTCGACAGCAGATCGGATTGAACACGGAGGCACGGAGGCACGGAGGCCGGTGAAGTGCTGCCGCGCGCCTGTCGCCCACGTCTCGCCGGCCATCGCATCGAGGGAGGGTCTGCGGAGCCGGGCCTCGAAGCGTCGCGATCGGCAGACTCTCGAACCTCCGTGCCTCCGTGCCTCCGTGTTCAATCGATCTGAGCGCTCAGCGCGCGGTGCGGTAGAGGGCGAGATACGCGTCGGCCATGCGCGCCGCGTCGAAGTGGAGCGCGCGTTCTCGTGCGGCGCGGCCGCTCTCGCGTGCGCGGTCGGGATCGTCGCGGAGCGCGCGCATCGCGGCGCGGAGCGCCTCGTCGTCCCCGTGGCGAACGAGGGCACCATGACCGTCGAGGACGGCGCGGACGCCTCCGACGTCCGTTGCGGCGATCGGCAATGCCGTGGCCATCGCCTCGACCAGCGCGAGCGGAAGGCCCTCGCTGCGCGAGGAGAGCACGAATGCGTCGAAGGCCGCGAGGAGCCGCGGGACGTCGCGGCGCACGCCGGTGAGCACCACGTGGGGGAGCCGCCGCGTCTCGGTCCGCAGCGGGCCGAGCTCGGCGCCGTCACCGACGATCACGAGCCAGGTGCGAGCGTCGAGGAGCGGCACGGCCGCGCGAACGAGGAGCGCGTGATCCTTCTCGGGCGAGACGCGACCGATCGTGCCGAACACCCAGGCGTCGTCGGGGATCCCGAGCTCGCGCCGTACGGCCCGTCGTGCCTCCTCGTTCGGACCGAAGCTCGCGAGCTCGATGCCGTTCTCGATCACGTGGAGGCGCGCCGGTCGACACTCGCGCTCGCGACGCGCGACGTCGGCCGTGGCGGCGGACACCGCGACGTATGCATGGGCGAGGTGCCCGGCGGCGCGCCGAAGCCACAGCCGCCGACCGCGATCGGGATTCGCGCCGTGCTTCGTGTGGATCACCGTGGCGCCGATCAGCCGCGCGGCGGGGGCCGCGTAGATCAACGGCTGCGGGTTGTGGGTGTGCACGACGTCGACGTGCTCGCCCGCGAAGAGGGCGCGGAGACGGAACGTCGTCGCCGCGTCCACGCCGGGCCCCTTCTCGACGCCGCGGACCGCGACGCCGCGTGCATCGAACTCGCGGGCGAGGACGCCGTGGGGCAGGGGCGCGAGCGATACCGCGAGCACCCGCAGCCCGCGCGCGACCTGCGCGGCGGCGAGATCGAGCGCGACGCGTTCCTGGCCTCCGAGCGCGAACGACGACAGGACGTGCGCGACCGCTGCTCCGCGACGTGTCATCTCCCGATGCGCTCGAGCATCACGAACGGGGTGCGCAAGATGATCTCGAGCTCCATGCGGAGCCACTGCGGGAAGCTCTCGAGCGTCGCTGCGTACGCGACGTCGTAGAGGAGCTTCATGCGCATGTCGTCCGCGAGCGCGCCCTCGGTGCTCTCGAGGCGAAAGGGGTTCGCGAGGTCGTCGCGGAACGCGTGGATCGCGCTCGTTTCCGGGGCGCTCCCGGTGTACCCGAGCGTGACCTGCGAGAGCCCGGTGATGCCGGGCTTCACACCGCGCATCCGCTCCTCGAAGAAAGGGATCGCGGCGGCGAGCACCGCGAGGATCTCGGGACGCTCCGGGCGCGGACCGACGAGCGACATGTGGCCGCGCAAGACGTCGAACAGCTGCGGGAGCTCATCGAGGCGGAGCCTGCGCAGGTAGCGGCCGACGCGGGTCGCGCGCGGATCGTCCGTGGCAGCGAGCACCGCGCCGGTCGTCGCCTCGGCGTCGAGCACCATCGTCCGGAACTTGTGGATGGTGAACACCTCGAACTGCATCCCCGGACCGTCGTGCAGGCGTCCCGCGCGCGGCTGCTCGAAGATCACGGGGCCGTCGCTGTCGAGCTTGATGGCGAGCGCGATCAAGGGGAACAGCGGCCAGGAGATCGCGATGGCCGCACACGAGCCGACGACGTCGAGCGCGCGCTTCACGATGCGTACCGAAGGAGCGGGCACGACGGGTCGGGCGACCATACCTCATTCCGTGACAGGCACCTCCTTGCGAAGCTCCTTGCGAAGCACTGAACGCTCGAATATCGCCGTCCACGTGCGCGTCCTGGTGGTGACCAAGATCTTTCCGAACGCGCGCGAGCCGCTCTCCTCACCGTTCAACCGGCAGCAGCTCGCGGCGCTGGCTCGCGGCGGGGGGACGTCGTGTGACGTCGAGGTCCTGGCGACGATCCCGTGGTTTCCCGGCGCGTCCTTGTTCGCCTCGCGGAGCCGCGCCGGTGCGCTCGTCGACGTACCGCGCCGTGACACGATCGACGGACTGCCCGTCACGCACCCCCGCTTCCTCTACGTGCCCAAGATCGGCGACGGCGTCGCGGTGGCGCTCTACGCGGCCTCCCTCCTCGCGCCGGTCGCTCGCCGCCGCGGACGGTTCGACGTGCTGCTCGCGGCCTGGGCCTTCCCGGACGGCGCCGCCGCGATCCTGCTCGGCGAGCTCTTGCGCATTCCCGTCGTGGTGAAGGTCCACGGCTCCGATCTCGACGTCCTCGGCGAGCGCGCGATCGTGCGCGCCCAGCTCCGCGCCACGTTGCCGCGGACGCGCGCCCTCGTGGCGGTGAGCGAGCCTCTCGCGCGTCGCGCCATCGAGCTCGGCGCGCCCCCCGAGCGCACGGTCGTCGTACGGAACGGCATCGATCGTGAGCGATTCGCCCCCCGCGATCGAGCTCGGGCCCGACGAACGCTCGGCCTCCCCATCGACGGACGGCTGATCGTCTTCGTCGGCCGCGTCACCGAAGAGAAGGGGGTGCTCGATTTGATCGAAGCCTTCGCCCTCCTCGATCGTCCCGATGTGACGCTCGCGATCGTGGGCGACGGGCCGGCCGCAGGGCTCGTCGCGGCGCGCACGGCAGGCGCGCGCGTGATCCTCGCGGGTGCGCGCTCCCACGACGAGATCCCGCTCTGGCTCGCCGCCGCGGACCTCGTCACGTTGCCGAGCTACCACGAGGGAACTCCGAACGCGATCCTCGAGGCGATCGTCTCTGGCAGGCGGGTCGTCGCCACCAACGTCGGCGGCGTACCGGACGTCGTTCGCGACGTGCGGCAAGGGGTGCTGGTGCCCCCGCGGTCACCTGCGCTCCTCGCGGCCGCGCTCGCCGCCGAGGTCGATGCTCCGTATGATCCGGAAGCTGTGTCTGCGAGCGCAGGGGTCCCGTCGTGGGCCGAGAGCGCAAGTGCCCTGAAGGCAGTGCTGGAGAGAGCGTGCGAGCGATGACGAGCATGGGCGCGCGTGCGTCGAGGATGGTACGGACGCGCCGGATCCTCGGACTCGAGGCGGTGACCGTGAGCGAGCTCCTCGGCGGGGGGGCGTGACATGAAGTCCCCCGCGTCCCCGCGCGTGCTCGCGCTCTCGAAGCTGTCCGAGGCGTTGTCCGACCTGATGCACGAGTGGCAGATCGACGCGCTGCTCATCGAAGCCCTCGCGCCGATCTTCACACCGACGCGCGCGATCGAGATCTACGTCTCGCCCGACGGTCACGACGAGCAGCTGTGCACCTCGGAGGGGAGGAGGATCGCGCCGCTGATCGAGACGATGTTCGGCGAGGACGGCTCGACGTTGCTCGAGATGCACGACGCGCTCCGCAACCCGACGCTGTTCGAGGGGGACGACGGCCCCTCGATGCTCGCGCCGATGATCGTGCGCGGAACGCTGCTCGGAGTGGTCGCCGTGCACCGCGGGAAGGAGGCGCCGCACTTCACGCTCTCCGATCTCGAGACGCTGTGCAGCGTCGCGGGCCTCGCCGCGCTCGCGCTCCACCACGCGCGGCGGCACATCACCATGCGGCGGATCGCGATCGCCGAGGATCTGCAGCGCGCGCGCAGCGTGCAGCGCCGCTTCCTCCCTACCCTGCCGCCGGTCGTCGGCAAGCTCGCGATCTCGAGCGCGTACCGTCCGGCTCTCGACGTCAGTGGCGACTTCTACGATCTCGTGCTCGAGGGGGACGATCGCGCCATGGTCGTGATCGGGGACGTGTCGGGGCACGGCGTCTCGGCTGCGCTGGTGATGGCTCGGGTCTCCTCCGAGTTCCGGCGCGTCGCGCGCTACGGTCGTACCCCCGCGCAGGTGCTCCGCGAGCTCGCGCGCACCGTGGAACAAGGCGCGAGCGACGAGACCTTCGTCACCGCGGCGTGCATGCAGATCGAGATCGCCGAGGGAATGGTCACCCTGGCGAGCGCGGGACACGTCCCCGTGATCGTGCGGCGCGCGAACGGCACGACGGAGCTGCGCGGCAACGACGGCGGGGTGCCGCTCGGGATGCCTTCGGCCGAGGGGTGGCACGAGGAGCGCTTCGAGTTCTCGTCCGGCGATCTGATCCTGCTCGCCACCGACGGCGCGGTCGAAGCGCTCGCGACCGCCGACGCGACCCCGACCGGCATCGACGAGCTTGCGGCGATCGTCTCGCGGGCGCCTGCTCACGTGGACGCCGTGACGCGGGCCGTGCTCGCCGCCGTGGACGCGGTGGCGCGGCTCCGCGGCGCCGACGACGTCACGCTCCTCGCGCTCGCGCTCTCGTGATCACGCGTGATCGATATCGCACTCGGCGAGCGTGAAATAAAGGCCGGTCGGCGCTCGTCCGTCGAAAAAGGCCGCCTTGTCGACCCAGACGGACATCGCCTTCGCCTCGCGCACGACGAACCCGTGGCGGAGGAGCATGCGCGGGCGCGCATCGGCCTCGCCGAGCTTGAGCTCGATGGCTGCCGCATCGGGTGCGAATCGGTACGCCGCGGCGAGCACGCGTCCCCATGCGCGCGCGGGCGCGACGACGTCGATCACGCGAAGCCGATCCCCCGAGCGCTCGAGGGCGCACGCACCGAGCGTGCGACCGCGATCGTCGACGACGACGAACGGCCGTTGCACACCGGTCGGCGAGCGCAGGAACCGCCAGGTGTAGAACGCGGCGTCCCGCACCGTTGCGAGGCGGAGCTCGGGGCGCATTGCCTGCCAGGCTTCGTCGACGCGGCGATCGAGCGGGCCCATGGGCTCGAGGCGCGCGTTCGCCGCGCGCGGTGCGAGGAGGATCCGCGCGGCCGATGCGAGTGATCCACGCAGTCCGAGCAGCCGCGGATCGGTCGGGCGGATCAGGCGGACGGTGCGATCCGCGATGCTCGACCCGCTAGACTTCAATGGGGTGACGTTCGCGGCCATGGGCGTCCCGAACATCAGCGAGATGCCGCGCGCCTGCATCTCGATCTGTGCCGCACGGTGCAGCAGCGTCCCGAGCCCGCGGCGGCGGAAGGCGGGCCGCACGAACATGTCTCCGCCCAACCCGCCGAGCAGCTCGGGACCGTCATGGCGGACCATGCGGCGCGGGAACACCGAGTTGACTCCTGCCACCTCCCCCGACGCGGCGTCGAAGGCGAGGGCGACGATCGACTCCCCGTGGGGGTTCTCCAGATGCAGCCAGCGATGGCGGGCCTCGGCCGCGGACCGCGGATCGCCGAGGTACTCGGCGAGGAGCGCGACCACCAGCTCACGATCATTGTGCGCGCCTGCCGCGATGCGAACGGCAAAGGACATCGCGGCGAACGCATGCTACCAGGGCGAGCGTGGGAACTGTGATCTTCCCGCGCCTCGAACTGCGACGGCGGCTCTCCACCTTGGCGGTTCGCATCGGCGCGGATCGGGCCGTCCTGCGCGCGAGGAGCGCGACGTTCACGCCGTGGCTCACGGTGCTGACGTGGCACCGCATCTCCGAGCGAGACCTTCACGGCGCAGAGAAGCCGTCGTTCGACCCGTGTGTCATCGACGCCGACGCCGGCGCGTTCGAGGAGCAGATCGCGTTCGTCAGCCGACACTTCTCCCTCATCGGCATCGACGACGTGCGCGCGTGGGCCGGGGGCGCCTCGCTGCCGAAGAACCCACTGCTCGCCACCTTCGACGACGGCTATCGCGAGTGCCACGACGTCGTGCTGCCGATCCTGAAGCGGCACGGTGCGCGCGCCACGTTCTTCATCGCGACCTCCTACGTCACCGAGCGCCGGCTCTTCTGGTGGGATCAGCTGGCGTACTTGCTCCTTCGCTCGCCGCGCGCGCGCATCGAGATCAGCTATCCACATCGGATCGTGTTCGACATCGCGGCCAATCGCGGCGCCGCGATCCGCGCCGCCCAACGCGTCGTGAAGGACACCGCGGCGCTCGACCTCCCGCGCTATCTCGACGGGGTGGCCGAGGCGTCCGGCACGAGCTTCGGCGAAGCGCTCGAGCACGAGCTCGCCGATCGACTGATCATGAGCTGGGACCAAGTGCGCGCGCTGCGCGCCGCGGGGATGGACGTGCAGTCCCACACGCGCACGCACCGAGTTCTGCAGACGCTCTCGCCGCAGCAGCTCCGCGACGAGCTCGCGGGCTCGCGCGCGGATCTCGAGCAGGAGCTCGGTGAGCCCGTTCGAACCCTCGCGTACCCGACGGGGCGCCCGATTGATTCGCGCTCCTCCATCGCGCGCGCGGTGCGCGAGGCTGGGTTCGACGTCGGCTTCTCGAACTCGGGTGGGGTGAACGCACTCTGGAGCCGCGACGCGGCGCTCCATGTACGACGCCAGCCGATCGACTCCGGCACGACGCTGGACCGATTCAAGGCGCTGCTCGCTCTTCCCTTCCTAGGTTGAGCAGGCGCTGACGTGCCCCTCTCGATCGAGCTCGTCACGTCCCCGCGCGGGCTCGCCGCGCTCGCGCCCGAGTGGGAGGCGCTCGCTCTGCGATCGGAGACCGACGAGCCGATGGCGTCGCCGACGTGGGTGCGCGCGTGGTGGAGCGTGTTCGGCGGATGGCGCCGCGGCCTGCGCGTCGTCTTGGTGCGCGACGCACGGAGGGTCGTCGCGATCGCTCCCTTCCTCGTGCGCTGGACCGCGCACCGCGGTGTCCTACCCTTCCGCCGGCTCGAGCTCCTCTGCTCCGGTGAGGACGAAGCGGACGAGATCGTCTCCGAGTACCTCGGCGTCATCGTCGAACGCGGCGCCGAGGAGGCAGCGGCACAGGCGATCGCTGCCTGGATCCCGCGACCGATCGACGAGATCGTCCTCCCGTTGATGGATGGTGAGCGCACGATGCCGGGAGCGATCGCGCTGGCCTTGCGCGCGCGCGGCTTCCGCGTGGACCTCGCCGAGGTCTCCCGGGCGCCGTTCATTCGTCTCCCCCAGACGTTCGACGCGTATCTCGCCGCGCTCTCGAGCTCGCACCGCTACACCATCCGGCGCTCGCTCCGCGACTTCGACGCGTGGAGCGACGGCTCCTCGGAGCTCACCGTCGCGCGCGACCGCCAGGCCGTCGAGGCGTCGCTCGCCACCCTCGAGCGACTGCACGGCGAGCGCTGGGCCTCTCGCGGGGGGGAGCGGGCAGGGGGCGCGTTCACCTCCGAGAAGTTCCGGCGCTTCCACCACGTCGTGATCCCGGAGCTGATGGCGAAGAACGCTCTCGAGCTCGCGTGCCTCACGGTGCGCGGCGAGCCGGTGGCCGCCGCGTACAACCTCGTCTGGAAGGGGAAGGTCTACTTCTACCAAGGCGGCCGCAGTCTGGACGTCCCCGAGAAGCTCCGCCTCGGCCTCGTGCTCCACGCGCGTACGATCGCGCACGCGATCGCCGAGGGGCGCCGGGAGTACGACTTCCTCGGGGGAGCGTCGCGTTACAAGATGGACCTCGCCACCGAGACTCGACCGCTCGTCACCCTCCGCGCCGTTCGGCCGTCCGCGCGCGATCTCGTCCGTCGGCTCGCCGAGCACACGGTCGAGGCGGTGCGGGCACACCGCGCGAAGTGACGATGACCCATCCCCGGGAGGACCGGGGGTACTTGCCATGCGACGCGGTGCGATGGATACCGCCGCCATGCAAGCGGCCGTCATCGAGAAGCTCACGAAGCGCCAGGGTCACATCGTCGTCGTCGGCATCGGATACGTCGGGCTGCCGCTCGTCGTCGAGTTCTCGCGCGCCGGCTTCCGAGTGACGGGCTATGACAAGGATCCGTTCAAGGTCCAGGAGCTCGCGGCCGGACGCTCGTACATCGCCGACGTCAGCTCGGACGAGATCCTCCCCGGCGTTCGTGAAGGCCGCGTGACCGCCACGACCGATCCCGCGGTGCTCGGCACCGCGGATGCAGTGATCGTCTGCGTCCCGACGCCGCTGAACAAGACCAAGGATCCGGACATGCGGTACATCGCCGCTGCCACGGAGGAGATCGCCGCCCACATCCACAAGGGCCTGATCGTGGTCCTCGAGTCGACGACCTATCCGGGGACCACGCGCGAGATCGTCGCCCCCCGCCTCGAAGCCGCCGGCGCGAAGATCGGCGAAGACGTCTTCGTCGCCTTCTCCCCCGAGCGCGTCGATCCGGGCAACAAGGTCTGGAAGACGCACAACACCCCGAAGGTCATCGGCGGGCTCACCAAGGCGTGCAGTCTCGTGGCGAAGGCGCTCTACGACCAGGCGATCGAAACCGTCGTCCCCGTCTCGAGCACCGATGCGGCGGAGATGGTGAAGCTGCTCGAGAACACCTTCCGCGCGGTGAACATCGGCCTCGTCAACGAGGTCGCGATCATGTGCCAGAAGCTCGGCATCGACACCTGGGAGGTGATCGAGGCCGCCGCCACGAAGCCGTTCGGGTTCATGCCCTTCTACCCGGGCCCCGGCCTCGGTGGGCACTGCATCCCGATCGATCCGCTCTACCTCTCGTGGAAGCTGCGCACGCTGAAGTACCAGGCGCGCTTCATCGACCTCGCGGACACCATCAACAGCGCGATGCCGGAGCACGTCGCCGTGCTCGTCGCCGACGCGCTCAACGCGCGCAAGAAGCCGGTCAACGGCTCCCGCATCCTCGTCTCGGGCGTCGCGTACAAGCGCGACGTCTCGGACGTGCGCGAGTCCCCGGCGCTCGACGTGATCGCGCTCCTCCGGCGCCGCGGCGGGGAGGTGAGCTACCACGACCGCTTCATCGCCGAGATCGACGAGCACGGCGCCGACGCCGCCCCCGAGCTGATCGGCATGCGCTCCATCGCCGAGCCGGTCGCCTACGGCAGCTACGACGCGGTGGTCATCGTCACCGACCACACCGACGTCGACTACGCGCGCATGGTGCAAGAGGCGCCGCTCGTCGTCGACACGCGCAACGTGCTCGTGAAGCAGAAGATCGAGGCGCCGCTCTTCGAGGGCAAGCCGCGCGTCGTCCGTCTCTAAATGACCGAGCGTGATTCTCGGTCGCCCGGCCGCCGATCGGATTGCGCCGACGCGTCGTCGTCGCGCGCGCTGCCTTCGCGTCGCCGCTCTCCGAGAACAAACAGGGAGACGGGGAGACGGGGAGTCTTTTGGGTGGAAGCCGAGATCGGCAGACTCTGACATCTCCTTCTCATCTCCCCGACTCCCAGGCTCCCTGTTGTCTCGGATCTCCGTGTCTCCGTGCCTCCGTGTTCAATCGATCGATACGCTTTCGAGAATTGCGACCGGTGATTTAGTCCGCATGCCGAAGGTCAGCGTCATCACGCCCGTCTTCAACGGGGAGAGGTTCGTCGCGGGCTTCTTTGCGATGCTGCTGGCGCAGACGTTCGACGACTTCGAGCTCGTCATCGTCGACGACAAGTCGACGGATGGGTCGGCAGATCGGATCCGCACGTTCGCCGGGGATCCGCGGGTGATCCTGGTCTCTCTTCCCGAGAACGGCGGCGCTGCGAGGGCGCGGAACGCGGGGCTTTCGCGCGCGCGCGGTGAGTACGTCTGCTTCCTCGACGTGGACGACGCGTGGCACCCGGACAAGCTGAAGGTGCAGCTCGCGTTCATGACTTCGTCGGGCGAGGCACTCTCGTACATGGACTACGCGCGCGTCGACGCGTCCGGGCGTGTCCTCTCCGAGGTGCGTCCACCTGACGTCGTCGACTACGACAGCATGCTCAAGTCGAATCGGATCGGAAACCTGACGGCGATGGTCCGGAAGGACGCGATCACCGATCTCGAGTTCGTGACGGCCGGGCACGAGGACTACGTGTTCTGGCTGCAGGTGCTGCGCCGCATCGCGTGCGCTCGGAAAGTGCCGTCGCGATCGCTCCTCTGTTCGTACATGGTCCACGGCGGCTCGCTCTCGTCGAACAAGCTCAGAGCCGCAGGCTGGCAGTGGCACATCTACCGCTCGGTGCTCGGCCTCGGGCGAGTCTCCGCGGCTTGGTACATGGCGCACTACGTCGCGCGGTCGCTCGCCAAGCGTCTGTGACTCACGGGGACGCGGCCATCGACCGACGATCAGCCGCGAAGACGCGCCATGAATGCGTCCTTCGACTGACGCGGCGTCGCCGTCGGGCGGCCGAGGTCTGCGCGTGCGCCCTGCTTGATCCGCACTTCGAGGAGCACGGGACCCTCGGCTTTGGCGAACGTCTCGACCGCGCGCTCGAGCTCTTCGCGCGTATCGGCACGGAAGGTCTGCTTGTATCCGCACGCCTTCGCGATCGCACCGAAGTCGACGTCGAAGCCGACCGTCGGCTGACCACCCACGCTGTCGTGCGCGCCGTTGTTGAGGACGACGTGACGATAGTTCTTCGGAGAGAGGGTGCCGATCGTCGAGAGCCCGCCCAAGTGCATGAGGACCGCGCCGTCGCCGTCGAGACAGTAGATCGGCGTGTCCCTCTTCTGCATCGCGATGCCGAGCGCGATCTGCGACGCGTGCCCCATCGAGCCGACGGTGAGGAAGTCGGTGCCGGCCTCGTGCTTGTTCTTCACGCGGTGCTCGAAGAGCTCGCGCGAGGGCATGCCGGTGGTGCAGACGAACGCGGCGCCTGGCGTCGCCTTTGCGAGGCCGTCGGCGAGCGCGCCGATCGCCTCCTCGCGGGTCATCGCATAGGGGACCGAGCGCTTCTTCTCGAGCTTGTACTTGTCGAAGGTGCCGGCCTTGACGAGCAGCGCATACGGAGCGCTGGTGGTCTTCATCGTCTCGAGCGCGCGGGCGATGGCGGCCTCTGCGCCCGCCTCGTCGTCGGGGAGCACCTCGTGATCGAGCTCGAGCGACGCGATGATCTCGCGCTGCACGCGGCCGATCTTCACGTGCTGCGGCTCGTCCTTCTTGTTCGGCTCGCCGCGCCAGCCCACGATGAGCAACATCGGGATCGCGTAGACCTCCTTGTCGGCGAGGGAGGTGAGGGGGTTCACCACGTTGCCGAACCCGGAGTTCTGCATGTAGACGCAGCCGACCTTGCCGGTCGCGAGGTGATAGCCCGCGGCGAGCGCCATCGCGCCGCCTTCGTTGGCGGTGATGACGTTCTCTTCCGGCGGCGTGTGATCGGTCACGTACGCGCAGAAGTCCTTGAGCAGCGAGTCGGGAACGCCCGCGTAGAAGTGGATTCCGTGGGCGGCGAGGATCTCGTGGAAACGCTTGCAGTCGAGCACGTCGCGACACTGGCCGAACGCCCCTCGGTCGTAAAGTACGGACCGCGGCACGACCGTCCACGGCCGGGGCCGCTTCGTTTCGGCCTGGATCGAAGCAATGCCCTCGTCGTCTCCGCGTTCTCGCAGCGTTCCGTGTTTCCGCTATCTTCGAAGCATGACGACCGCTCGACGCATGGCCACGATGATCGGCGCGCTCGGTCACGAAGCCCGGCTCGCCATCGTGCGACGGCTGCTGAAGGCCCACCCCGAGGGGCTCGTCGCCGGCGAGCTGCAAGAGGCGCTGGGCATCCCGGCCTCGACGCTCTCGCACCACCTCGACACGCTCCATCGTCACGGGATGGTGCAGCAGACGCGCGAAGGGAAGTTCCTCCGCTATCGCGCGAGCGCCGACGGCCTCACGAAGGTGCTCGGCTTCCTGGTCGACGAGTGCTGCTCGAAGAACGAGGTCGTGTCCGCGGGCACGCTGCTGAAGAAGCGCCCGGCCTGACGCGCTCAAGGGCAGTTCTGGGACTTCACGGTCGTGCCGGTCCCGATCGCGCCCTCGCCGAACTTCATCGGCACCGACTGGCACCACCAGATCCCGCAGTTGCCCTGGAGCTGCACGTGCACGTGCGGGCCGGTGCTCCACCCCGAGTTCCCCGACTTCGCGACGAGATCGCCCTGCTTCACGACCTCGCCCGTGCTCACGAGCGACGACGACAGGTGCATGTAGAGACCGATGGTGCCGTCGGAGTGCTTGATCTCGAGCGTGTTCGCGAGGTTTGCGCACGCGGACCCGCCGCCGCCGTAGCACGCGTCGCCGGGCTTGCTCACGTTGCGGACGCGGAGCACCGTGCCGCCGCGCATCGCGTGCACGTTGGTGCCGACCGGCGCGGGGAAGTCGTACGCGTATTCGTCTTTGCCGTCGTGGAGCGAGGTGTGGTTCCCGTTCGAGCAGTAGACGCTCTTGTCGCAGGCGAACGGCACCTTGTAGGCCGCGGCCGTCTTGCACGCGTCTGCCACGCCGACGGGGTTCGATTGGCAGCCGAGCGCGCACTCCTGCTTCACGATCCACGCGCCGGCCGCGGAGCACGCGACGATGTCGTCGTTGTGCTCCGGGAGGAGCGGCACGCGACACGACATGGTGGCTGCCTTCGCGCCCGCGCCGCTGCCGCAGTACGCGTCCTGGACGAAGCAGGCGCACACCGGGAGCTCGCAGTCGTCGTCGAGCTTGGTCGCGGTCGCCGTGTACTTGCAGGCGCCGGGGCAGTCGTCGAGGCGCTTCCACGTGCCCGGCCCGGTGCCGTCGGATTCGCAGGAGAGGAGATCGTTGGTCCAGCTCGCGAGGTTCGCGATCGTGCAGCCCCGCGTCTTCGCCTCCGCCGCAGCGCGCCCCGCGCAGTCGCGTTCGTTCGCGCTGCGGCGGAGGCGAAGACGCGGGGCTGCACGATCGCGAACCTCGCGAGCTGGACCA
>JBKJQC010000586.1:0-21086 GCA_046593995.1 Polyangiales bacterium | reverse complement strand
CGGCCGCGGCCACGATCAGGAGCGCGGCGCGCGGACCATCGTCGAGCGTCGGCCTGCGACCGTGGAACGCAATCGAGCCGCGCTCCGGAGCGAACCCGATGAACCGATCGCCGACGCGCACGGCGAAGCGACCGGTGTTGCACGGGATGACCGGCATCCGTCGATCGGAGCGGCGTGGGCGCGGCGGGTCAACGGACGTCAGTGGAGGGCCGCGTCGTCGTCCTGCTGCGCGTCTCGATGCGCGCCCCCTCCGTCAGACCGGACATACTCTGGCCCCACGGTTCGCGAGGCGCGCGCGTGCGCTCGATACTCGATCGTGATGACCACGAAGGAAACGATCGACCTGACGAAGCTCCGCGCGCTGCTCCGCACGCAGCACGACGAGCAGATCTTCTACATGCTCGACGACGCCCTCGAGATGCTCTCGCCGAAAGACCTCGACGTGCTCGTTCGGAGGTACATGCCGCCGAGCCTCCTCGAGCGCATCGTCGGCCCGCGCGACACGCGGTCGCTTCTCGAGCGCGTGCGCGCGTTCGACGCCGCGGCGCGCGCAGGCGAGTTCTACGAGAGCTTCTCCGTCAACTCGAAGAACTGCACGACCCATTCGAAGGGCACGCGCGGCTTCAGTGCCGACTGCTGCCGCCTGTTCGATCAGTGCGCGGACGCCGTCGGCACGGTCGACCCGAAGGAGCTCCGCGCGGCGTTCGACATCCTCCTCGACCTGCTGCGGTACATCGACGAGGGGCACGACAACGTCATCTTCTTCGCCGACGAGGGTGGGGCGTGGGCGGTCAGCGTCGATTGGCGTCGCGTCATGCCGGCGTGGTTCCGATGTCTCTCGATGACGGCCACGCCGGAGGAGTACGCGTCGCGCATCATCGAGGCCGTCGACGACCTCGAACACGCATCGCGCGACAAGCACTTCGCGGAGGCGGCACATGTCGGGAACGTGGAGCAGAGAGCAGCGTTGCTCGAGCACGCGCGATGAAAACCGGACCGCTCGTGCACATTTTTTCACCGCGTGAGCAAACGCCCGCGCCGGCCCCCGATTTACGCGCGTAAGTGGCGTACCGACCCCCTGTTTTTCGTTCTTCGCCGGTAGGTGCGCACACGTGAACGAGCTCGGTCCCGCCGTCCCCACCAAGAGCGTCGCGCGCGAGGAAACGGCCGATCGCCGTCAAGACCGTGGTCAGTGAGAACGATGTCGCGAGCCGACCCTTCGACGCGCCCCATTTCCGGCCCGAGCGGCGTCAGCAGACGTTGACGAGCCGCGTTTCGCCACGGCCAGGACGGCCAGGCTCGATATGTCCCTCGACATCGCGAGCCGCGAGGCTCCGCGGATCATGTTCGACGGGCGCGCGCACACCCACGGTGCCGCGAGGACGGAAGTCCGCGCGGGCTGCATGAAAAGTCGTTCACGCGATGGAACCTCGCAGGCACCTCGCTACGTCTCCCATTAGAAGCCGTGTCCACGCCGCTCATCGATAGGCTCACCGCGCTGGCTGCGGAGCTCTCGCGTTTTGCGCGCTGGCTCGCGCCGACGGCGCATGACGCCGATGACGTCGTCCAGGAGACGCTCATTCGCGCCCTCCGGGCATGGAACGCACCGACCGACGAGCGGGCGCTGCGGGCGTGGCTGTTCCAGATCGCCCGGAACGTCCACGTGGACCAGCGTCGCAGCCAGGCCGCGCGCGATCGGTTCGTGGTCCTCGAGGGGGGCCGCGACGAGCTGCCCGATCATCCAGCGCCGCCGACGGTGACGATTCGTGACTTCGATCGCGCAGATCTCGAAGCCGCGCTCGCGCAGCTTCCCGAGGCCGCGCGCACGACGCTCGTGCTCACGGACGTGTGGGAGTTCGATCACGAGGAGGTCGCGCGCATTCTCGACATCCCTGTCGGTACGGTGAAGTCACGCGTCGTGCGCGCGAGAGCGCGGCTTGCGCAGCTGCTCGAAGGGGATGCTGCACCCGGGCACGTCGGAAGGAGCAACGCATGACCGACCCCGATGATGCGATTCGTCGTGCCCTCGGCGCGCTTCCGCGAACGGCGCCGGTGCCGGAGGGCGCGCTCGCCCTGCTCCGCGCTCATCGAGGCACGCGGCGCCGCCGATCGATCGCGCTGCTGGTGGCCGCCGCGATGGTCACGGCCGTCGCTGCGTTCGCGATCCAAGTGCGTCGCTCGCGTCCGCTGCCCAGCGATCTGACCGACGAGCTCGCGCTCGATCACCTCCACTACGCGAACCGCACCGAGGCGGCCGAGGTGCGTGGCGATCCGCAGACCATCGCGTCATTCTTTGCAGAGCGGCTCGGCTTCACGCCGCACTACGGCAGCATCGAGGCCGCGCGATTCGAGGGGGCGCGCTCGTGCCGCATCGGCGGCAAGTGGACGGCGCTCGCGTGGGTCGATCGCGCCGGCCACTGGTTGTCGCTCTTCGCGATGCCCGAACACGTCGCGCAGGGGCGGGGATGCATGATGGCTCAGGGCGTGCGGGTGTGCGCGTCGCCCGACCCCCGCGGCGGCGCACGCGTGCTGGTCGGCGATCTGCCGGAGAGCGAGATGCTCCGCCTGGTCGACGAGTCGTTGCAGTGAACGTTCTTGCCTCTCGTCGGTGAACGAACGTGAACCTCACGCGCGGAGCGCTCCGCAACCCGTACCTCGTCGTCGTCGCGGCGCTCCTGCTCGTCGTCATCGGCGCGTTCTCGATCCCGCGGATGCCGACGGATCTGCTGCCGCGGTTCAAGACGCCGGCCGTCCAGGTTCTCACCCTCTATCCCGGCATGCCCGCCGAGGTCGTCGAGGCGGACATCACCTCTCGCCTCGAACGTTGGACCGGTCAGGCCAACGGCGTGTCGCGACAGGTCTCGCGGTCGCTCACCGGTGTCTCCGTCGTCCGCGATTACTTCCGCGACGACATCGATCCGAACACCGCGATGAGCCAGGTGAGCGCGCTCGCGGCGAGCGACGTCTACTACCTACCGCCCGGAACGGCGCCGCCGATGGTGATGCCGTTCGATCCGACGGCGCCGATCCCGCTGGTGCTCCTCGCGGTGTCGTCACCCACGGCGACCGAGAAAGAGCTCTACGACATCGCGTACTTCCGGCTGCGGAACCTGTTGCAGGGGACCCCCGGCGTGATCGCGCCCGCCGTGTACGGCGGCAAGATTCGCCGCATTCTCGTGCGCGTCGACCGCGAGAAGCTCGCTGCGCGAAACCTGTCGCCGATGGACGTGTCCGCGGCGCTGCGCGCCCAGAACGTGCTCGTGCCCCTGGGGAATCTGAAGGCCGGTGATCTCGACTACCAGCTCGAGACCAACGGGATGC
This sequence comes from Polyangiales bacterium, assembly GCA_046593995.1. Taxonomy (GTDB): domain Bacteria; phylum Myxococcota_A; class Polyangia; order Polyangiales; family JADJMO01; genus JALHOE01. The sequence continues at coordinate 17,765 of JBKJQC010000586.1, read as the reverse complement.
CGACGACCGTCGACGCGATCGACCACTTTCCGATCACCACCGGAACGGAGTCGCCGGTGCTGGTGCAGGACATCGGCAGGACCGAGGACACCGCACAGATCCAGTCGAACGTCGTACGCATCGACGGTCGGCGGCAGGTGTACATACCGATCTACCGCCAGCCCGGGGCGAACACGATCTCGGTCGTCGCGGAGGTGCGTGCCGCGCTCGATCGGCTCCGCGCTTCACTGCCGACCGGGATCGAGCTGTCGCTGGCGGTCGACCAGTCGGTCTTCGTGCGTCAGGCGATCAACGCTCTCGTCTCCGAGGCGGTGCTCGGTGCGCTCCTCGCCGGGCTGATGATCCTGCTCTTCCTTCGCAGCGTGAAGGCGTCTGCCGTGGTGATGATCGCGATCCCGCTCTCCGTGATGGCGGCGCTCGTGACGCTGTACTTCACGGGCGACTCGCTCAACGCGATGACGCTCGGAGGCCTCGCCCTCGCCATCGGACGCCTGGTCGACGACGCGATCGTCGTCCTCGAGAACACCGTGCGTCACGTCCAGCTCGGCAAGACGCCGGCGGCGGCGGCGCTCGACGCCGCAAAGGAGGTCAACGCGCCCGTGCTGGTCGCGACGCTCGCGACCTGCGTCGTCTTCGTGCCGGTGCTCTTTCTCCGCGGGATGGGCCGGTTCCTCTTCGCGCCGCTCGCCCTCGCGGTGACGTTCGCGATGCTCGCTTCGTACCTCGTGGCGATGACGATCGTTCCGCTGTGGGCACGGCGGATCTTGCGCGACGGGGCGATGGCTCACGAAGAGGACGAGCGGCGTGGGTGGTTCGGTCGCGTTCGGGCTGCCTACGACGCAGCGCTTCTGCGCACCGTACGTCGTCCGATCGCCATGTCGATCGTCGCGTTGCTCGCCGTGGGCGGTGCGGTGCTCATCGCGCCGCGGGTCGGGCGCGAGCTCTTCCCACGCAGTGACAGCGGACAGATGACCATGACCCTGCGGGCGCCCTCCGGCACGCGCCTCGAGAAGACGGAGGCGTACGTCGCCCGCGCCGAGACGATCATCCGGCAGACCATCCCGGCGGAGGACCTCTCGATCCTCATCTCCAACGCCGGCGTTCTCTACGACTGGCCGGCGGCGTACACGCCGAACGCCGGCACGGCCGACGCCTTCGTGCAGATCGAGCTCACCGGGCGTCGGCGTCACTCCACGGACGCGTACGCAGATGCGCTGCGGCAAGCGTTCGCCGCACACCTCCCCGAGGTCGAGGTCGCGTTCGACACGGGCGGTATGCTGACGGCAGCGCTCTCCGACGGTGCGATCTCGCCGATTGCGATTGCGATCGAAGGCGTGAAGGGGGAGGACGCCACGCGCGTCGTGCGCGAGGTCATCACCCGGACGAAGTCGGTGCACGGCGCCGTCGACGTGCGCCTGCAGGAACGGTTCGATGTCCCGAGCGTGCGGGTGGACGTCGACCGCATCCGCGCCGCCGCGCTCGGCCTCACCGAGAAGGACGTGATCCAGAACGTCGCGGCGGCGTTGACCTCGAGCGTCAACTTCGATCCGGCGTTCTGGATCGATCCGAAGAACGGCAACCACTACTTCCTCGGCGTGCAATACCGCGAGGGTCCGGCGAGCGGGTTCGAGGCGGCACTGGATGTGCCGATCACGCCGAAGAGCGGCGGCGGCGCCGTCACGCTTCGTCAGGTCGCGTCGCTCTCGCGCCACGTCACCGTCGGCGAGGTCCGCCACGAGAACATCCAGCGGGTGCTCCAGGTCCTCGCGAACGTGCGCGGTCGCGACGTCGGCTCCGTGTCCGCGGAGATCGAGCGTTCACTCGCCGCGATCGGGCTGCCGAAGGGGGCGCGCGTCGAGGTGCGCGGCGAGACGGCGACGATGCGCCGGTCGTTCACGGATCTCGCCGGCGGCATCGGCCTCGCCGTGACGCTCGTGTACCTGCTGCTCGTCGCGCAGTTCCGCTCGTTCCGCGCGCCCTTGCTGGTCCTCGCGGCAGTGCCACTCGGCGCGGTCGGGGCGCTCGGCCTCCTGTGGATCACCGGGTCGACGTTGAACGTGCAGTCGCTCGTCGGAATGTTGTTCACCGTCGGAATCGCCGTCTCCAACTCGGTGCTGCTGGTCGACTTCAGCGGGCGACTCCGCGCCGAGGGGCGGCCTGCTGCCGACGCCGCGCGCGAGGCAGCGCTGGTTCGCTTGCGACCGATCCTGATGACGTCCTTGGCCGCGATCCTCGGGCTGCTTCCGATGGCGATCGGCTTCGGTCGCGGCAGCGAGGCGAACGTCCCGCTCGCACGCGCCGTGGTCGGTGGTCTGACGACGTCGACGATTCTCACGCTCTTGATCGTGCCCGCGCTCGACGCGTGGATGCACCGGAACGAGCGTCCGGTTGCCGTTGAAGCAGGTGAAGGTGAGGTCGCATGAGACGGCTCGCGATGATGGTTCTCCTGGTCGCGTTCGGCGGCTGTCGCAAACCGACTGCGCCGGAGGCGCGCGTGTTGCCCGACGTCCTGCGCGTGCGCGTGCGCGTCACGCGACCTGCGGCAGTCGATCTCGCCGGAATGGCGCCGCTCGTGGGCACGCTCCGGCCTTGGCAGCACGCGGTGCTCTCCGCACGTGTCTCCGGTGACGTGTTGTCGCTCGCCATCGAGCGCGGTGACCGCGTCGAGAAGGGAAAGCTCCTCGGCGCGTTACGAGTACCCGGGCTACCGCAGCAGGCGGCGGCGGCGATCGCGAACGGCGTCGTCGCCGAGGCGGCGTGGTCCGAACAGAAGGAGATCTCTGACCGCGTGAAGAGCGTCGCCAGCGCCAACTCTGCGGCCGTGTCGGCGCAGGAGGTCGCGCTCGCGGCCGCGAGGGCGGAGACCGCGCGGGCGAAGGTGCTCGCCGCGCGCGCCGAGGCGTCGAGAGCGTCCGCGCTGATGAGCGACGCTCGCGTCGTCGCGCCGTTCGATGGCGTCATCGTAAATCGATTCGTCGATGCCGGCAGCTCGGTCGGTGCCGGCGACAAGCTCGTCGAGCTCGCGGACATCTCGACGCTGCGCTTGGTGCTCGACATCCCCGAGCGCCTGATCTTCCTCGCGCACACGGGGGCATCCGTCGCCGTGATCCTCCCGGCGCTCGGCGATCGCCGCGTGGACGCCAAGATATCCAGGTTTGCGCCAGCGCTCGATGCGGCGACGCGTTCGCTTCGCGTGGAGATCGATCTGCACAACGACGGCTCGTTGTTCGCGGGCACCGAAGCGCGCGTGCGGTTCACCGACGCGCAGGGAAAAGTGCTGACCATCCCCGCCGGTGCCCTCGTCGTGGATGCGAAGGGGATCTTCGTGTTCCTTGTGCGCGACGGCAGAGCGATCCGGCGTCCGATCGAGATCGGAGCGGACGACGGCGCACGCGTCGAAGTGCGAAGGGGCCTCACGGCGGATGACGAGGTCGTCGTCGGCGGTGGCGGGCTCTTGGCCGACGGAGACTCGATCGAGGTCGCCCGATGAGACACCTAATCCTCGCCGCTCTCCTCGTCATCGCGCCCGCATGCGCCTCCACTCCGCCGCCGATCGTGCGTCCGGAGCTGCAGCCGGGGAGGCTTCCCCAGGTTCCGCTCGAGGTCCGCGATGGTGCCGTCCCGTGTGTCGAGGCGATCCGTTACGCTTGGTCGAACGCGCCCACAGTGCGCGCGGCCGCCGCGCTCACCGCCGTGTCGGAGGCACGCCGCGCCGAGCTGAGGGCGGGATACCTTCCGGTCGCGACAGCGGGAGGGCTCTACACCAAGGGGTTCCCCGGCTCGGGCGGCAACCTCGGGATGCGCGGAATGATGAACTCGCCGTTCGTGCGAACCTGGGCGGTCGGCCTCGAAGCGAGTTGGTCTGCGCTCGAGTTCCTGCGCATCGGTCCGCGCATCGACGTCACCTACGCGGAGGAAGCGGCTGCGCGCGCAGAGCAGGCGCGCATCGAGCGAGACGTGGCGCTGATGATGGTCGACCTCTACGAGCGGACCCTCGCCGCGGAGGCCGCGCTCCAGATCGCCGACGCCGACATTGCTGCGCGTCGCGCACACGTCGCGGGCCTCGCGGCGCTCGCGTCGGCCGGCGGCGCCGTGCCCGAGTCGGACGTCTTGCAGGCGCGTGCGACGCTCGCGCGAACCGAGGCGGATCGGACCCTCGCTGCCGCCGATCGTGAGGGGCTTCGCGGCGTGCTCGCGGTCCTCGTCGGCGATCTGCGGATGACATCGGTGAAGCTCGTGCTCGACGCACCCGCGGTGGATGTGAGCTCCGATCCTGACGCGGCGGCGGCGCGCGCGCACCGAGAGGCCGCGCGTCGGCTGCGAGACGTCGCCTGGCGTGACGTGTTGCCTCGGGTCGTCGTCTCGGGAAGCGTGGGGTACGCCAACACGCCCATGGGCCAGGACCCCGGCCTGTGGGCAGCGGGCGTCGGCGTGATCATCCCGCTGACGAGCTTCTTCGCAGAGGAGGCCCGTGCCGAGGCCGCGGCGCGCGCCGCCGATGCACGCGCGTTCGAGGCCGATGCGCGCGCGCAGGAGCTCGCGATTCAGCGCGCGACGCTCCGCGCCATGCGCAAGGCCCTCGACGCCGCCATCGCCGCGACGGACGCGACGGTGGCCGCCGCGAAGGCCGCCCTCGCCGCCGTCGAGGCGCGCGTGAAGGGCGGGCTCGCGCGCGCCCTCGAGCTCGAGAGTGCGAGGGTCGTGCTGGTGCGCGCCGAGGTCGACGCGGCCACCCTGCGCATTCGCAGCGACGCGATCAAGGCGCGTCTATCGTGGATGGGCGGATGAGGGCGACGTTCTCCCCCGGTGTCTTCCTGCTGGTCGCGCTCGCGATCGGTGCGTGTCGCAATGACGCGCGGGCCAAGGGGGATGCAGCGATGACGGTGAGCGAACCGTTCGCGCTCCCTGGCGCGCATCCCCTCGAAGGTGCGTCGCTCGCTCGACTCGCCGACGCGTGGGCGCAGAAGCCTCCCGGCTACGTTGCGCGCACGCGCAACGTGCAACCAGACGGCGCGCCGAAGTTCGTCAACCGCATGTTCCTCGAGGCGAGCCCGTACCTCCGGCAACACGCGCACAACCCTGTGGACTTCCGGCCCTGGGGCGACGAAGCGTTTGCGGACGCGAAGCGGCTCGGGCGGCCGGTCCTCCTCAGCGTCGGGTACTCGACGTGTCACTGGTGCCACGTGATGGAGGAGGAGTCCTTCGACGACGTCGAGACGGCTCGATACCTCAACGAGCACTACGTCGTGATCAAGGTCGACCGCGAGGAGCGCCCCGACGTCGATGCGATCTACATGGCCGCCGTGCAGCAGCTTCACGGGAGCGGCGGATGGCCCATGACCGTGTGGCTGACGCCCGATCGGAAGCCGTTCTTCGCGGGGACGTACTTTCCGCCGAAGGGCGAGAGATCGTTCCGCGTGCATCTCGAGGCGCTCGGCGCGGCGTACGCGAAGGAGCCGGAGAAGGTCGCGAGCGACGCTGCGCGCGTGGCGCAGAAGATCGAGAAGAGCCTCGGATCCTCGGCGAGTACGCTCGCCGGCGTCGACCCCGCGAGAGCGCTCGACGCCGCTCTCTCGAGCTACGAAGAGCGATTCGACGCGACCGAGGGCGGCATCCGCCGCGCACCCAAGTTCCCGAGCGATCTGCCTCTGCGATGGCTGCTCCGCGCGCACCTTCGCGGCAAGAGCGAAGCGCCGCTCCGAATGGCGCGCGTCACGCTCGAGCGGATGGCAGCGGGCGGGATTCACGACCACATCGGCGGCGGCTTCCACCGCTACTCCACCGACGCGAAGTGGCGCGTGCCGCACTTCGAGAAGATGCTCTACGACAACGCGCTCCTCGCGATGGCGTACGCCGAGGCCGCACAGGCGACCGGGGAGCGCTCGTTCGAGGTCGTCGCGCGTGACGTCCTCGGGTGGGTCGATCGGGAGATGTCGTCGGCAGACGGCGCGTTCTTCTCGGCGACCGACGCCGACAGCCTCGCCAAGGGGGGCGAACGAAAGGAGGGGGTGTTCTTCACGTGGACTCCCGCAGAGATCGCTTCGGCCCTCGGGCCGGAGCGTGGAGTGCAGATCGCGCGGGCTCTCGGCGTCACGGAGCCCGGGAACCTCGAAGGGCGATCGGTTCCACACCTGACGTCGGTGGCGTCACTGGAGATCACGCGCGCCCTCGACGACGCGCGTCCGATCCTGCTCCGGGTCCGTGCGCAGCGCCCCGCGCCGCTCCGCGACGACAAGGTGCTCGCGGGGTGGAACGGCCTGATGATCTCGGCGCTCGCGCGCGCCGGTGCAGCGTTCGGCGACGAGGCTCTGATCGCGCGCGCCGCTCGAGCGTCCGACGCGATCGCGACGCAGCTCGTGATCGACGGTCGATTACGCAGGAGCGTCACGCACGGCTTCGTCGGGACCGGTGCATTCCTCGACGATCACGCGTTCCTCGTCGCCGCGAGCCTCGACCTCTACGAAGCCACCGGCGAGCGTCGCTTCCTCGAGCGAGCGCTCTCGCTCTCGCGCGTCGTCGAGAGACACTTCGCCGATCCCGGCGGCGGATGGTTCCAGACCGCGGACGACGCCGAGACGCTCCTCGTGCGCGAGAAGTCGAGCTGGGATGGCGCCGTGCCGTCGGGCGCGTCGGTCCACGTGATGAATCTTCTGCGCCTCCACGCGATCACCGGCGACGCGGCGCATCGGTCGCGCGCGGAGCTGGCGAACGGCGCAGCGTCATCGATCCTCGCATCGTCGCCGACGAGTGTCTCGGAGCTGCTCCTCGCGATCGACTTCGCGTCACGGCCGACGAAGCAAATCGTGCTCGTCGCCAAGGAGCGCGCGGAGCTCGCGCCATTTCTCGCCGTCGTTCGTGCGACCTACCTTCCGCACAAGGTCGTGGTTGCCGCGACGGAAGATGAAATCGAGAAGACGGAGCCGCTCGCGCCATTCCTCAGCGGCAAACGTACGCGCGGAGGCAAGGCCACCGCATACGTATGCGAGCTCGGGACGTGCAGGCTGCCGACGACGGATCCGTCTGCACTTGCGAAGCAGCTCGTTCGTTGAACGTCGAGCGAGAGCGCGGCACGCGACAGGCGCTCGGTACTTCGGCACAGGGTCGAGCCGTCCTGAGGGCTAGACCATGTACGAGACGTCGGACGCACCGGTCGGATACGCGAAGGTCGTCGCCTTTACCTGCTCAGCCGTCATTCCCGCGCGGATCGCGATCGCGAAGACGTTGATCACCTCGGCGGCGTTCGGCCCGAACAAGTGCGCACCGAGGATTCGGCCCGTCGTCTCCTCGACGAGCACCTTCGATGCCGCGTGGGACTCGCCAGTTCTGCGCGTCGAGTACCACGTCGACGCGTCCTCGCTGAGTACGGTGAATCGGACCCCCTGCGCCCGCGCTTGGTCCTCGGTGAGGCCGACCTTCGCGAGCGGTGGGATCGTGAACACCACGCTCGGCACCTCGGTCAGATCGGGTCGTCGCGTGTTCCCGTGCAGGAGGTTCTCGGCGACGACGTGACCGTGCTCGCTCGACACCGGCGTCAGCGCGGGATGGACCGTGCCGGCGACGTCACCGGCCGCGTACACCGCCTCGTTGCCGACGCTCTGGAGGTAGTCGTTCACAGCGACCGCCCCCCGCTGGGTGATCGTCACTCCGCCGCGGTCCAGCTCCAGGCTCGCGGTGGCCGGGACTCGCCCTGCGCCGTGCACGACGAGGTCTGCGTCGAAGTGGCGACCCCGAGCGTGCACCACGAACCCATCGCCGCGCGCTTCGATCGACTCGACCGGCGTGTCGACGTGGACACGAATGCCGCGTTCCTCGCTCGCTCGCACCAGCCGCGACACGAGATCGCCGTCGAACGCATCGAGCGGTCGCGCGCTGCGGTGGAGAATCGTGACGTCTGCGCCGGCGCGCGCGGCGACGTGGGCGAACTCGAACGAGACGTAGCCGCCGCCGATGAACACGATCGAGCGCGGGAGCTCCTCGAGCTCGAGGAAGCCGTCGCTCTCGATCACGTGCTCGCTCCCGGGGACGCCGAGCGGAGCTGGTCTCGCTCCGGTCGCGATGAGGACGTGGCGTGCGGAGAGAACCTCGTCTCCGACCGCGACGGAGGTGCGGTCTACGAACCGCGCGCGCCCGTGGAACACCTCGATGCCGCTATCGATGAAGGACAGCTCCTTTCGCAGCGCGACCGGGTCGGTGAACGTTCGCTTGAACGCCATGAGCGCACGCCAATCGATCGCGAGCTCCCCGACGACTCCTCTGCCGACCATGCGGCGCGACCAATCCACCGCCTCGGCGGCGCCGACGAGGACCTTTTTGGGATCGCACCCGCGCAGCGCGCACGTTCCGCCGAAGGGCAGCTCGTCGACAATCGCGACGGTCCACCCAGCATTGCGGCAGCGGGCTGCGGCGACGGAGCCCGCCGTGCCCGTCCCGATCACGATGAGATCGAAGTTGGTCATGACGGGTCTCCGTAGACCCATTCACCGAGGAGCGCCGGCGCGATGTGCGGGAACAGCAGGAGCGCCGCGACGAGGGCAGAAGCGATCCACAGCATCACGCGTCCGATCCGTCGAGAGCGAGGAGCGGGGCAGTCGCACGTCTCCTTCGACGACGTCGCGGTCGCGGACCGCCGCGGGCGGTACGCGAAGTAGAAGCCCGTGCCGAGCGTCAGCAAGGTCACTGCGGTGAAGTACGGTCGATACGGCTCGAGTTTCGTCAGAGCGACGCCGCCTCCGATTCCGAGCGCGGCGAGCAGGAGCGGGCCGATGCAGCAAGCCGATGCGAGCAGCGCCGAGAGGACCGAGGTCGCGCTCGCGGCGAAGGTCCAGGGGCGGTGCGGTTCGTATGAACGGTGCGGAGCGATCGACGCCATGACGAACGTGAGATGCATCGCTCGGGCCAGGACGCAGCACGCGAGCTTCTTGGGAGCGAGCGGTCTTCGGTACTCCACTATGGCGGATGACCACTCCAAAATGGACGTCGATGACGTCGACTCTCTCGGCAAATTCGGCCGTGCGACGTTGGCACCGGCGTTGCTTGGTAGGACGACATGCGTATCAAGACCCTCGTCATGGCTGGCGCGCTCGGCGTCTTCGGCGCCGGTGGCCTCGGTTACGTGATTGCCCACACTTCGGGTGCCTCTTGCTGCGCACCCCGCGTCGCTCACGCCGAGGCGGCGCCGCCCTCCGCGACGGCAAAGAGCGTCACCTTGCACATCGAGGGTGTGAGCTGCGCGTCGTGTGCGGTGGGCATCAAGAGGGCGCTGCGAGCGCTCGAGGGAGTGAGCGACGTGCAGATGACCGACAAGAGCGCCGTCGTACAGTACGACCCTGCGAAGCTCAGTCCCGCCCAGATGATCGCGGCCGTCGAGAAGGTCGGCTTCAAGGCGCGCGTCGCGTGACGGCGAGCGCCGATCGACATGCGTGCTGTCGCGCCGATCCGCCGTGCGGCGCGGTGGACCACGCGACGGGGTGTCCGTCCTGCGGCGCCGTCGGACGCGCCGTCCCCGACGTGACTGTCACCGCGATGTTGGCGCCGGACACCGCAGCGCGTGTTCTGGCGGTCGAACGTCGTTTCTGCCGCACGAGATCGTGTGACGTCCTCTACTACGGCGCCGACGGTCGATGGATCGACAAGCGCGAGGCGCGCGTTCGCGTCGCTGCCAAGGAACCGGAGCCTCCGACCACGGTGTGCTACTGCTTCGACGTGACGGCGGAGGAGCTGCGGCGCGAGATCCACGAGCTCGGTGAGGCGCCGTCACGCGAGCGGATCAAGCGAGAGATTCGCGCCGGAACGTGCGACTGCGAGCGCAACAACCCCTCTGGAGCGTGCTGCCTCGGCGAGGTGAACGCGATCGTCAAGGCGGCCGTCGCCGCCCGCACGCCCCAGGCGAAGACCGGATGCCATGGTTAGGGCGCTCGTCGCGATCGCCGTGCTCTCGACCGCGTGCGGATCTGCGAAGGAAGCGACGCGCGACGCCGGAGGACCCGAGGCGCCGGGCCGCTCCGTGAGCGGGATCGTCGTCGATCTCGCGGGGGCGCCGGTGGTGGACGTCTACGTGACGGTGAGCACGGAGTTCTGCGTGCCCGATCGAACCTCCGCGTCCGGTTCGTTCACCGTCGGCAACGTCGCGTCCTCCGACTCCAGGCGCCTGATCGTCTATGGGCCGACCGCGAACAACGGCCCGTACGCGTCGCTCTCGTTCGCCTTCGCCGGCGCCGATCGCGAGGACTACGCCTTCGCGCAGCCGATCGTGGTGCCGAAGCTCGAGGCACCGCTCTCCTATCGTCCCGAGCTGACGACACCGCAGCGGCTCGAGGGCGAGGATGGGTTTGCCATCACCCTCCGCTCGTCCGAACTGCACATCGAAGGTTTCGACGTGCCGAGGTTGTATGCGGTGCACGTCCCGCTTTCGAAGGCGCCATCCTTCGGCTCGCCCGAGTTGCACGCATTGTACGTTCTCGAGCCGCTGCAGAGCCGGCTCGCCGTGCCGGCGCCGGTGGAGTTCCCCAATCCGAGAGGTCTCGCTCCTGGCATTGCCGTCGATATCTTCCAGCTCGACTACGATCTTGGGGTGCTCGTTCCCCGAGCGAAGGGGCACGTTCGCGACGACGGGAAGGTCGTGAGCGACGTGGGCGACGGGATCACGGAATTGACCTGGACCGGTACGCGCCGGCGAGCGCGGGATGAGGGAAGACCGAGATGCGGATCACAGCAGCGGTGGTGTTCGTCGTGCTCGGCGCGATGGTCAGCGGTTGCGGGTCGAGCCGGTCGAGCCCCGACGATCCCGGCGCGTCGGCGAAGCAGCCGTCCATCGGCGTTGCCATCGGCGATCTCGCGCCGGACTTCTTGCTCGACGACAGTACCGGCAACGCGGTGCGCCTGTCGCAGTTCCGCGGGAAGGTGGTGCTGCTCGAGTTCTCGGCGATGTGGTGAACGTCGTGTCGGCGCCTCGTGCAGGCGTCGGAGTCACTGCAGCGGACGCGCAGCGCAGAGGGGTTCACTGCGCTCGGCGTCCTCATCGAGAACGCCACCGGCAAGCCAGCGACGGCGACGGATCTGCAGACGTGGATCAAGGCCTACGACGTGACGTTTCCGGTGCTCGCCGATCCCGACAAGAGCGTGTTCACGCAGTACCAACCATCACCGGTGCTGCCGGCGTCCTTGGTCATCGACCGTGGCGGCGTGATCCGCCTGCGGTTGCAGGGCACGATCGATAGCGACGCTGCCGAGGCGAAGCTCACCGCGGCGATCGATACCGCGCTCGGCGGTGGTTGAGCGGGCCTTGCGCGGCGTTCGGTCTTCCACAATGGAAGGACCCGTGATTCGCTGTAAAACTGCGGCGGCGCCCGCCGAGGGACTCCAAATCGGAGTTTGCAGAGCCACGATGCCGAAAGCGATCTCGACGACGACTACGCGCGGCGACCTCGTCGCGAAGAGCGCCGGCATGCGGCGGCTCCTCGAGCTCGCCGATCGCATCGCGCCGACGGAGGCGACGATCCTCGTCACCGGCGAGAGCGGGACCGGCAAGGAGCGCCTCGCGCGCCGGATCCACGGACATTCGAAGCGTGCGCGTGGGCCGTTCCTCGCGATCAACTGCGGCGCGCTGCCCGAGAGCCTGCTCGAGAGCGAGCTGTTCGGCCACAAGCGCGGTGCGTTCACCGGCGCTGCGTCCGATCATCGGGGGCTGTTCGACGCCGCCGCGGCGGGGACTCTGTTCCTCGACGAAATTGGGGAGATCTCGCTCGCGGTGCAGGTCAAGCTGCTCCGCGCGTTGCAGGAGCACACCGTCCGGCCGGTGGGGGCGACGAAGGACATCGCGGTCGACGTGCGGATCATCGCGGCGACGAACCGCGACCTCGCCGCGATGGTGGAGGCGGGGACGTTCCGCGCCGATCTCTACTATCGGCTGCGCGTCGTGCCGCTCGAGCTTCCGCCGCTTCGCGAACGACGCGAGGACATCCTGCCGCTCGCGCGCGAATTCATCGCGCGCGTGTGCGCGCAGAACCACTGTGGGCCGTGCACGCTGCGTCCGAAGACGCTCGATCTCCTCGCCGCGTACCATTGGCCGGGCAACGTTCGGGAGCTCGAGAATGCGATCGAACGCGCGGTCTTGCTCGCCGAGGGACAGCCGGCGATCGACCCCGCCGATCTGCCGCCGGAGGTCCGCAGCGCGTCGACGCGTTCGCCGACAAAAGGCGGTATCGCGAGTCTCGAGGACGTCGAGCGCCGACACATTCTCCAGACCCTCGATCACTTCAGCGGCAATCGAAGGAAGACCGCGGAGGCGCTCGGCATCGGCGAGAACACCCTGTGGCGCAAGCTGACGCGGTACGGGGTCGTTCAGCCGCGGCGCTGACGAGGCCGCACCACGGTCGTAGGCACCCTCGTCATCGCTGATCGAGCGGTCAGGGCGCGCGTGCCAGAGAAGTGATCAGCCGCTCCACGCGTTTGCGAATGTCGTCGCGGATCCGCCGCACGTCATCGAGTGGCTTGCCGTGCGGATCCTCGACCGACCAGTCCTCGCGCAAGCCTCCCGCGCGGATGTCGACGCACTCGCCACAGCCCATCGTGACGAGGACGTCCGCCGCGCTCGCGAGCTCGTCGTCGAGGCGACGCGGCGTGGCGAGGGTGAGATCGATATCCACTTCCCGCATGACGGTGACGACCTCGGGATGGACGTGCGCGGCGGGACGGCAGCCAGCCGAGACGGCGGTGAGCCCGGTGCGGCGCCCGCGCGCCTCGAACCAGGCTGCCGCGATCTGCGATCGGCCGGCGTTCTGGACGCACGCGAAGAGGACTGTCGTCGGCCGGCCGGAGCATTCGCTGCGCACCGCCGCATCGGCTTTGGGATGCATGACCGATGCCACGCCCGAGCGTGCCGAAGGTGTCGCGCCGCCGGCGAGCTACTAACGCGAGCGCGAGCAGCGGCGTGAGGCGAGGCGCGACGCCGGCAACCGACGCAAGCGCGAATTTGCGAAACGTCACGAGTCATTCCGCGTTCGCTCGCCAGAGTCCGACCGAGGGGGATCATGATGACCGAAGCCATCCATCCGACGACTGCGGCACCCGGCACGACTGCTGCGTGGATCGAAGCGGCGCGGGCCAACCTGCGCCACGCGTTCGCAGCCAGATACCCGTGGCCGTTCCTGATCGGCGAGGCGACGCTCCACGTCCCTCGCAGGGCGACGCGAACGCTCGCCGATCCGACGCGCGCCGGACTCGACACGCTCCCGCCCCCGCCTCCGGGCGCCGAAGCGAGAACGTTGCTGGTGCTCCCCATCCGCAAGGCCAGCGAGCTCTTCGCGGAGATGATCACCGTCGGGCGGACGTCGAATCACGATCTGGTCGTGCGCGACGTCACCGTTTCGAAGTTCCACGCGTGGCTGAGGATCGAAGACTCGGTCCTGTGGCTCGTCGACGCGGGCTCGCACAACGGAACGCGAGTCGAGGGGCAGCAGTGCGCGCCGCGGCGCGCCGTCTGCGCTGCGACTGGCTCCAGAATTCAGTTCGGATCCGTCGAGCTCGCGTTGGAGAGCTCGGCGACCGTATGGGAAATGCTGCGACCGGCCCGCACCGGCACCGCTACCTGGCGCGAGCGCTGAGGCGTCGCACGCCCGAGCGCGACGAAGGTCTCAGCGCGCGAGCGCCGTGTCGAGCTGCTTGGCGACGGCCGACTTTGTCAGCCCGTGCGCCTTGTACATGATGGTCCGCTCGCGATCGAGGAACGCAGACGGCGCGGTGTAGTTGCTCGTCTTCAGCGCGCTCCAGACGGCACCCGTGGGATCGGCGTAGATCTTGACGTTCGGCAGGCCCGCGAGTCCGTACGCTTCCCGCCACGTCTTGCAGCTGACACCGCTGTCGTCGTGGACGATCTGCACGATCGCGACGTTCCGATCGGCGTACGACCTTGCGATGTCGTCGGTGAACCCCGCGGTCGCGCGGCAGGTCGGGCAGTGGGTGTGCGCGACGAAGATCCAGGTCGCAGCAGCGCCGCACGCATCGTCGATGGTCGCGGCTGCTCCGGTGTCACAGTCCTTCACCGGAAGCGCGCCGATTCGCTGACCGACGCCGAAGCCCGTGGTCGGCTCGTCCGTGTTGGCGGGACAGTGCGTTGGCCCCCAGTCCGGCGGAGCGACGATCGCCGTGTCGGAGACCTCCGCCGAACCAGCGGCGGCGTCTTCGCCGTCCGGCGGAACGTCCGCCGAGTCGGCGACGACGTTCGGCTGGCTCTGACCGGCGCCGCCACAGCCGGCGACGATGACCAGCCCGAGAAGCATCAAGGAACCGCGCATGAAGGCCTGGAACGCCCTCGTCGGGCCGAGGTGTCGAGTTTTTCGTAGCCGGCAGCCGCCGCCGAGCTCCCGCGCCGAATTCCGGAAACTGTGGATCGGTACCTGCGTTCGCTGAAGCAGGCGCATACGCCTCGACGTCGACAGACGTCGCCAAGGAAAGGGAGAACAGCGATGAAGACCAACAAAGCCATCCTCGGTGGCATCATTGGCGCGGCGGCGATGAGCGTACTCATGGCGGCGGCGCGTGCGATGGGAATGAAGGTCATGCTCGAGCAGATGCTCGGGACGATGACGGGCATGATGCCGAGCGCGACGACGTTCGCGATCGGGTTCGGCATCCACCTCATGATGGGCGCCGTGTTCGGTGCGCTCTACGGGTGGGTCTTCGAGCATGCCACGCATCGCGGCCACTGGAGCGCCGGGGCCCTCGTCGCGCTACCGCACGTGGTCATCGTCGGCTTGATGATGGGCGCCATGCCGCTGATCCACCCGCTCATGCCGGCCCCTATGCCGCCGCCCGGCGTCTTCATGTCGCAGCTCGGCGGAATGGGCGTCATGGCGATGCTCATGCTGCACGTGATCTTCGGCGCGATCGTCGGCGCCGTGTACGGCGAGGTCCACGAGCGCGGTAGGGCAGGCATGCGCACGGGGCGGCTGAGCGCGGCGTGAGAGTGTGCGGCCCGTCCTTTGCGAGTGCCTCACGCGTGCACCTGTTGGTTCCCGCCGCGCTGTCGCTCTGCGCGCTCGCTGGGTGCCACTCTGGCGGCGTCGCGCCGACGGGCGCCGCCGCAACGGCTCGCGCGGACCCTCGCGAGCACCCTTGCAGGGTCGAGCTCGGCAAGGGACTCGACGTCGTGGTGCTCGGCTCGGGTGGCCCCCGGGCCGACGGCCGCGCGGGCTCCGGCTACGTCATCGCGCTCGATGGCGTCGCCCGGGTGCTCGTGGATGTCGGGCCGGGAACGTTCGTTCGGCTCGGTCAGAGCAAGATCGACAGCGCTCGACTGGACACGGTGCTCCTCACCCATCTGCACATCGACCACGCGGGCGATCTGCCCGGGTTCGTCAAGTCACGCGACCTGTCGGCGAACGAGCCGCTGCGCTTCGACATCTACGGACCGGCGGCGCGCGGGGAGTACCCCTCGACTTCAGCGTATGTCGACCGATTGTTCGGCGAGTCCGGCGCGTACGCATACTTGCGAGGGTTCCGTAACGAGCTCGACATCGTCACCACCGATCTCGACATCGATCTCGCCGCGCCCGTGCGCACGATCGTGGAGGACGGCGCGCTCCGCGTGCGCACCGTCGCGGTCGATCACGGCGACGTCCCGGCCGTCGCGTACCGCATCGAGTACGGCGGTCGCACCGCGGTGTTCAGCGGCGATCTCGCTTCCAGGCAAGCGCGGATCGAGGAGCTCGCGCGGGACGCAGATCTCCTCGTGTACGACGCGGCGGTATTGGAGCCTCCGGCCCACCCCGAGGTGCTCTACACGCTCCACACGACGCCGAGCCGGATCGGCGAGGTCGCCGCTGGGGCGGCGGTCCACACGCTGCTCCTCTCGCACATCTCGTCCGCGGTCGACGGCCATCGAGAGCAGGTGATGGCCGCGGTGAAGCGGACGTTCAAAGGTGACGTGCGCTTCGCCGAGGACTGCATGCACCTGCCGCTCGGGCGGGCGCCCGGACACTGACGACCCGGTGAGGTGATCATCTTGTGGCAAGGCGTCTTCGAACGGCAGCGACACGATCGGCGGATGCGCGGGCTCCCCGCCTGGGCCAGCGGTGCGCTCGTCTCCGGCGCTCTCGCCGTCCTACTCGTCCTCGAGCGTCGCCGCCCGCTACGGCGTCAGCGCGCCGACGCGAACCGGCGGGACGCGCGTAACCTGGCCATCGCCGCGGTCGGTGGCGCCCTGCTCGCTGCGGCGCAGGCGCGCGTGACCGGGCCGCTGACCAGGCTCGTCGCCCGACGCCGCTTCGGTCTCCTCGGGCTCCTGCGCCTGCCGGAGCCCGTCGAGACCGCGCTCGCGGTCGCGCTGATGGACTACACGCAATACGTCTGGCACTACCTCACGCACGAGAGCGAGATCCTCTGGAGGTTCCACGAGCCTCATCACGTCGACGTGGATCTGTCGGCGACGACTGCGCTCCGGTTCCACTTCGTCGAGTTGCTCTTGTCTTTGCCCTGGCGCGCGGCGCAGGTCCTTCTCATCGGCGTTTCGCCGAGGGCGTTCTCGACCTGGCAGACGGCGACGACGGTCCAGATCGTCTTCCACCACGCGAACGTCCGCCTGCCCGTGCGCATCGAGCGGTGGCTGTGTCTCTTCATCGTGACCCCGCGGATGCACGGCATTCACCACTCGATCGTGCGGCGCGAGACGGACTCGAACTGGTCGACGATCTTCTCGTTCTTCGATCGGATGCACGGCACGCTGCGGCTCGACGTCCCGCAGGCCGCGATCACGATTGGCGTGCCGGCGTATCAAGACGACAGCCAGCTCGGACTCGCCGAGAGCCTCGCGCTGCCCTTTCGCCGTGATCGCCACGGATGGACGCGCCCCGGCCAGCCTGCGCCCGAGCGGGGCCCGCAGTCGCGCTCGAAGACGAAGCTCGCCAGCTGAACGAGACAGCTCGGATCCGCGGAAACTTTCCGGATCCTCTGGCGTTGTCCCAGCGAATGTCCCACCACCTGCGTCCCGGCGACCAAATCCCGCCACTCGATCTCGAGACGATCGCAGGCGCGCGCGTGACTCTGCCGCGCGCGCAAGGTGGCGCGGTGCATCTGCAGTTTCGTCGGTTCGCGGGGTGCCCGATCTGCAACCTCCACCTGCGGAGCATCGCGCGTCGGCACGACGAGATCGCGGCGGCCGGTATCCACGAGGTCGCCGTGTTCCATTCGAGCGCCGAGACGATGCGTCCCTTCCAGGGCGATCTGCCGTTCGCCGTCGTCGCCGACCCCGAGAAGCAACTGTATCGTCGGTTCGGCGTCGAGGCGTCGCTGCTGTCGGTCGTGGATCCGCGCGCGTGGAGCTCGTTCCTGCGCGGCGTCACGGCCAAGCACCGATCCAGCTCCGTTACCGGCGAGGGAGGACACCTCGGCCTGCCGGCCGACTTCTTGATCGACGACCAGGGCGTCCTGCGCGCGTGCAAGTACGGGGCGCACGCCGACGATCAATGGTCGGTGGACGAGCTCTTGGAGCATGCGCGTGCGATCGCGCCGAAGACGATGGCGGCCTCGTGACGTCCGAGCGATCGTACCTGGATTCCGTACGCGAAGTGTATGCCGAGGCGGCGCGAACGCCGCAGAGCAGGCTGTGTTGCACGACCTCGTCGCTCGGGCGGCTCCCAGGGCTGTCGATCCCGTCGTCCATGCTCGAGATGAACTACGGGTGTGGCGTGACCGTTCACCCGAGCGACGTCCGGCCGACCGACACCATCCTGTACGTCGGCCGGACGTCGCTCGGGTGAACGGTCACGCCA
>JBKJQC010000499.1:0-7019 GCA_046593995.1 Polyangiales bacterium | reverse complement strand
GTCCGCGAGATCGCGGTCGAGGCACTCCGACGCCGACATCCCGAGCTCGTCGGATGGGAGCTGCGCCGCGCGGTGTGTGCGCTCCTCTACGGCGAAGCGTTGGCCTCTCGCGCGTATTCGTCCTCCCGACGAGGGGGCTCGTGAGCGACGTCGCCGACCTTTTCGCGATGCTCACGGGCACGACAGCGTCGGGATGTCGCTGGCATCGTCGCGGCGAGGGGTGACCAGCTCGATCTCGCCTATCTCGAGCGCTGGCTGCGCGCGCTGGATCTCGAGGACGAGTACCGCGCGATGCAGAACCAACCGCCGGACGAGTGACGGCTCGACTGCTTCCCGAAGCCGTACGCGGAGGATTTCGGACCCGGCCACGAGAGACACCTCTGCGCTTCCGCTCCGATTTCGGGGTCGCAATGTGTCCGTCGCCGACAGGACAGCGAGGCTGCGCTCGAGGCGGACCGTCGCCGGCCGTTACGCTCTCGGTCATGTCATTCCGCCTCGTCCCTCTCGGCGTCGGCGACGCGTTCACCGCGCTCCACTACTCGACCTGCGTCGCGCTCGAAGCGGAGGACTCACTCGTCCTCGTGGACTGTCCCCACCCGATCCAGAAGATGCTCCGCGAGGCGCGCCTGGCCTCGGGTGCGAACCTCGATCCCGCGCGCATCGAGGCCGTCATCCTCACGCACCTGCACGCGGATCACTGCTCGGGGATCGAGGGGCTCGGGTACTGGATGTTCTTCTACCAACGTCGGAAGCTCCCGCTCTACTTGCACGCGGACGTGCTGCGCGAGCTCTGGCATGGGCACCTTGCGGCGGGCATGACCCATCTCCTCCCGAGCGTGGGCGCCGCGCCGATCGAGATGAAGCTCGAGGACTACTTCGAGATCCATCTCCTGCGCGACGACGAGGCGGTCGCCTGCGGCCCGTTCTCGATCGAGTGTCGCAAGACCATCCATCACGTACCGACGACGGCTCTCCGCATCCGGGCTGCAGGGCGCACCCTCGGTCACAGCGCCGACACTGCGTTCGACGAGGGGCTCGTCTCCTGGCTCGCGGAGTCCGATCTCGTCGTGCACGAGACGAACTACGGCGTGCACACTCCTTACGCGAAGCTCGCGGCGCTGCCCGCGGAGGTGCGCGCGAAGATGCGGCTCATCCACTACCCCGACGACTTCGATCTCGCGGCGAGCGTCATCGAACCCCTCCACGAGGGGCGCATCTACCAAGTGTGAAGCACGCAAGTGTGAAGCACGCCGTCGTGAGCACGTCTGAACGCGGCATCGTCGACCTGAACCGTCACGCCGGCTCACACTCCGGCGGATCGGTGAGGCGCGCGGGATGCATGGAGAGAAGGACTGTCCCAGCGAAGGAGGTCCAATGTGACGACCAGGTCCGTCTTGAAGCACAAAGGTGATGTCGGTCTCGAAGCGCCGGAGCCGAAGCGCAACCACCGCAAGACCACCGTCGCGGACAACGGGCGTCATGGCACCCTCGATGGAACGCGAGCGCGAGCGCGCAAGCAGGCGACCGGTGCGACCGGTCCCGAGATGGTGAAGCCCACGAAGCGCCGCAGGACCGACGGCGCATCGGCGGCGGACGCCGGGAGTCTGATCGGCCGTCGCGTCGGACACGGCGAGGCGAACGTGAAGCGCGCGCAGGCGGAGAAGAGGCGCTCGGCCACCGTCACGGCGAAGAAGGGAGCCTCGGCGAAGAAGGGAGCCTCGGCGAAGAAGGGACCGGCCGCGGACCAGCGCAGGGCGGGCAGCGGCCACACGGCAAGCCGCAACACGAAGCTCGAGGCGAACGACGCGCCGTACATGCTCGAGGACTCGGCGACAGGGACTCCTTCGCGCAAGTCGACGCGCAAGGGCGCGAACCGCATCAAGCACGCGAGCCAGCTCACGAACAAGACGAAGCGCGCCTTGCGCGCTCCGAAGGTCCGTGCGGAGAAGTCGATGGCCCGCGGCGCGAAGGTGCGCGGCGGATCACACGCGAAGACTCGTTAGAACGCGCGACCGCTCGGCTCGACCGGGCGGACCTGCGATCCGGGCGGGGGCTTCGGCGCGGCTGCCGCGATCCGACCCTCGCTCGGATTGTTCTGCTGCTGCTGCGTCTGCTCGAGGGCGCCGAGCGCCGCGACGAGCCGATCGAGCCCGAGCTCGTTCGCGCCCTCTTTGGTGAAGAGGCTCGCGATGCGGGTGATCTTCATGCCGAGCTCTTTGCCGAGCTCCGTCTCGCGCTCGATGAAGGCGTCGAAGGACGTGTAGCCGCGGGGCTCGTAGAGCCTACGAACCTGCACCTCGCGGAGGAGCTGGCCGATCTCGAAGAAGTTCTTCGGGAGGTTCTTCCGGAGCGCCTTCAGCTGCGACGTCAGGCGGAGGAGCTCGTTGAGCTTCTCCTTGATCTCGTCTGCGCCGGACGGCGTGCGGATCGTCGCGCGCGCGCTCCCCGGGGGAGCCGGCTCGGCCGCGCGGGCACGAGCCTCGGCAGCGTGCTTCGCCGCGTGGCGTGCGGCCCAGGGGGCAGCGCCTTTGATCCCGAGCTTGCGCTTCGGGGCCGCGGCTCCGGCGCTGGCAGCAGCTGCCGCCGCACCTTTCGCCGCCGCCGGGGGCGCAGCGCCGGCTTTCGCACCGGCCGTCGCCTTCGCCGCGGGTTGAGCTGCCGGAGCCGACTTGCCCTTTGCAGGTGCCGTCGTCCCCTTGGCGCCGCCCTTCGCGACGTCGGTCCCCTTCCCCTTCTTATCCGATGCCATGCGCGCGAAGTCCTCTTTACTACCGAAACGTCGCGGGGCGCAGGTGAAATCACCACCCGACGCCGGAAAATCCCTGGCGCGTCTAGAACCTAGTTCGGTGGCGCTGTCAAGTCCTAACCGCCGCGGCGTAACTCCATGACTTTACGCGGGGATCGGCGAACGCTACCGCCGGAGACCCATGGCCACCTTCACGGCGCTCCCGGATTCCGACGCTCGAGCGCTCGTGGATGCGTATGGCCTCGGCACCTTGCGACGCGTGATCCCCATTCCCGAGGGGAGCGTGAACTCGAACTTCCGTCTCGAAGTCGAGCACGCTCGCACGGTCTCGTCGTTCTTCCTTCGGGTGTTCGAAGAGCAAGGCGTCGAGGGCGCGGAGTACGACGCACGCCTGCTCACCCACCTCGCCAAGCGCGGTGTGCCGGCGCCGCGTCCGCTCGTCGCGACCGACGGCCGCACGGTCGCCACCGCTGCCGGGAAGCCGGCGTCGCTCTTCCCGTTCGTCCCCGGCAGCTCGAGCTGCCAGCGCAGCGTCGACATCGCACGCGCCGAGGCGCTCGGTCGCGCGCTCGCGCAGATCCACGTCGCCGCGCGCGACTTCCCCATCCGTCGCGCCGGCCGCTTCCGCATCGAGGATCTCCACGCGCGCATGCCACGCATCGCCGCGGCCTCCGATCCATCCATCGCGCGCATGGCCGACGAGCTCCCGCGCGCGCTCGAGTCGTGGGGTGCGCGGCGTCGCAGCGACGTCCCGACCGGAGTGGTCCACGGCGATCTCTTCCGCGACAACGTGCTGTGGGCTTCGCAGAGCGGCGACGATCACGCGACCATCGTCGCGCTCCTCGACTTCGAGAGCGCGTCGGACGGTCGGTTCGTCTACGACGTCGCGGTCACCGTGCTCGCATGGTCCTACGGCGACGACTTCTCGGAGCCCATCGCGCGCGCCATCGTCTCCGGATACGAGTCGGTGCGCCCGCTCGAGCCCGTCGAGCGCGAGGCCCTGCGCGCGGAGCTCGCCATCGCCGCGCTCCGCTTCACGACGACGCGGATCACCGACTATGCGCTCCGCTCCGGCGTCGGTGCGCGCGTCGTCAAGGACTGGCGCCGCTTCTGGTCGCGCTTCCAAGCCGTCGAGACGATCGCGCCCTTCTGGTGACGTTCAGAACGTGCAGGCGAGCGTGCCGACGAGCGCCTTCTGTCCGGCCGGCTTGTACAGGCCGCTGTTGCGGAAGGTGTGCTTGCCCATCGCGTCGACGGTGATGCACCAGATCTGGATGTCGGCTTCGGCCTCGCCCCGCACGGGGTCGAAGTCGAGCGGCCCCGAGGCGCCGTTGAAGTTCATCCCCTGCGCGCGCATCGCGGCCGCGCCGGCGCCGAAGTCGTTCGGCCGCGCGTTGATCTCGGGGGATGCGCGCGCCGTCCGCTTCAGCTGCTGGTTCACGATCTCGCCCGTGAGCACGGCCGTGCCGGCGCCGGCCGCGGCAAAGGCGAGGAGGTACGTCGCGTCGTACGCGCCCGCTGCGTAGGTATCGGCGAGCGTGCTCGTCCCGAACGCAGTCTTGTACGCTTGATCGAAGAGCTTGTAGTTCGCCGCCGAGGGCGCGGAGCTCGAGGGATCGACGCCGCCGATCGTCCCGAGGACGCGTCCGCGCAGGTCGCCGGTGGTGTCTTTCGCAACCAGCGCGAGGAGCTCCGGCACCTGCAGTCCATCGGCGACGATGTGGAACGGCTTGTACGTCGCGCCGGTCCAGCCGCTCTCCACCTTGGTGACGATGTCTTCGACGCCCTCGGTGGTGCCGACGGTGATGAGGATGTGCGGCTTGAACGCGGCGATCGCGGCGACGGCGGCCGCGTACTTCTGCTTCAGCTGATCCGGCGTCAGCTTCTGCGGATCGCCGTAGTCGACCTCGGCGTAGTCCGTGGTGTTGTCCGCGGCGGACTCCCCGTTGAACCGGAGCGGGGCGTAGAGCGCGCTCTTGAGGCCGAACCCGTACGCGTCCCCCTTGAACGCGACCATCACCTTGATGCGCGCAGGCGCGGTGATCATGTACCTCGAGCGCACGCGCTCCTCGACGTTCGACTCGACGAGCGCGGCGATGCCGACGGCTTGGAACACGTCCGAGGGAGCCGTGCGCCAGACGAGACCGTTGTCCGCGAGATCGCTGAGGGTGGGGCTCGTCGCCGACGGGCTGATGATCAAGGTGCCGCCGGGGATCGTCACCTGCGTCGCGACGCCCGTGGTCACGCCGCTGAACGCGGGGCCGATGATCGCGGGGACGCGAACGACCTCGGCGAGGTGACACGCGGCGCGGTTCGCGTCCACGGCGTCGTCGCAGGAGATGAACACGAGCGGGCGCGACGGTCCCCCGCCGGGCGCCGGGATGCCGCCAGCCTTCTCGCTGATCTCGTCGCGCGCCATCTTGATGGCGTTGACGCGCGGCACCATCGACGGCGCGTTCTGCCCCGTCTGCGGCATGAGGATGCCGAGGATCACCGGGTTCTTCGCGAGGTCTCCCGGGCTCTGCACGATCGTCTTGCAGTCCTCGCTGAGGAGCGAGACGCAGGTCTTCTGCGTGCCGCAGACGGTGGCGGCGAAGTCGCCGCCGTGCGCGAGGCAGTCCGCCGTCGTCGTGCACTGATCGGCCGTCGTGTCGACGATCAGGGAGCACGAGGCGAGGAGGGCCGTCGACACGGACAGCCCGAGAACCGAAGCAAACCCCCTCATCGCGCCCACAGTCTACTCCGTTCCGTCGGGTCGCGACGAACCGCGTGCCGGCGCGGACGCCAGCTCGGCGCGCGGCCCCGGGCACGTGGTGCGGCTCGACAAGAACCCGAGCAGTCGACGCACGTAGGGATCGCTCGCAGACGACTCGGCCGCGACTGCCGCGACGCCGACCTCGATGGCTCGTCCGGAACGGTAGATCGCGCGATGGGCCGCATCGAGCGCGGCGCGTGACACCTCGGGGACCGCGCGTCGCTCGAGGCCGACGACGTTGAGCGCACGGATACGCGCGCGATCGCCGTGCGCGACGTGGAACGGCGGAACGTCCTGCTCCACACGCGCACCGGCGGCGACGAACGCGATGGCGCCGATGCGGACGAAAGGGGCCATGGCGACCGCTCCGCCGAGCACGACGCCCTCCTCGAGGACCACGTGACCGGCGAGCAACGAGGCGTTGGCGATGGTGCAGTCGTCGCCGATCTGCACGTCGTGGCCGACGTGCGACGAGGCCATCAACATGACGCGCGCGCCGATGCGCGTGACGGCGCGGTCCTTCGCGGTGCCACGGTGGATGGTCACGCCCTCGCGGACCTCGGTGTCGTCGCCGATCTCGATCGAGGTGGGCTCGCCGCGGTAGGACCGATCCTGTGGCGGACCGCCGATCGCAGAGAACGGATGGACCGTGACGCGGGCGCCGATGCGACACGGTCCGGTGACGACCACGTGGGCGACCAGCCGCGTCCCCTCGCCGAGGACGACGTCGGCCCCGACGACGCAGAACGGACCGACCTCCGTCCCCTCTCCGAGCGAAGCGCGCGGATCGACGATCGCGGTCGGGTGGATCAACGCTCTCGCTCGACGATGCTGGCGAGGAGCTGCCCCTCGGCGCACAGCGTTCCGCCCACGGTCGCCTCGCCGCGGAGCTTCCACACGTTCGAGTGGTGGCCGAGGACGTGCACCTGGAGATCGAGCCGATCGCCCGGCCGCACCGGGTGGCGGAACTTCGTGCGGTCGATGCCGAGGAAGTACATCAGCGAGTTCGACGCATCGAACGGATCGCTCGCGTACGCGAGGATGCCGCCGATTTGGGCGAGGGCCTCGATGATCAACACGCCGGGCATGATCGGATCACCCGGGAAGTGCCCCGCGAAGAACGGCTCGTTGATCGACACGTTCTTGTAGCCGCGGATCACCTCGTTCGGGAGGATCTCGGTGACGCGATCGACCATCACGAACGGATAGCGGTGCGGAAGGATCGTGAGGATCTTCCGGATGTCGAGCTGCACGGCGAGGAGCTTTGCACCGCCACTTTCCGGCCGCCAGTCCGAGACGGCCTCGAACGGAGCGAAGCGTCAGCGGCGGGTGCGATAGAGACGCGCGTGGCCGCGGGGCCACCGCGCGCGATCGGCCGCGGGGTACCCTGCGAAGACGGCGCCAGGAGGGACGTCGCCGATGACGCCGGCCTTCGCTGCGATGCGCGCGCCGCGCCCGATCACGCAGTGATCCGCGATGCCCGCCTGGCCCCCCATGAACACGTCGTCCTCGACGATC
>JBKJQC010000433.1:0-4021 GCA_046593995.1 Polyangiales bacterium | reverse complement strand
CCGCCTGTCGTTCTGGCCGCGCGTGGGCGTCGGCTACTTCTCGGGGTCGAACGCGATGGTCGACACGCAGTCGGACGCGGCGGGAAAGACGATCACCCTCACCCGAACGCAAAGCATTTCGAGCCTGCTCGTGCAGGTCGACGTCGGCGTCATCTACCAGATCACCGACAACGTCTTCTTCCGCATCGCGCCTGCGATCGCGTTCTCCTCGAACGGATCGAGCACGGTGAAGTACAAGGTGCCGAATGGCACTGGCGTCGCCGACCAGAAGGGCGACGGCAAAGCGTTCCAGTTCGAGCTGTCGTCCGGCTTCGGCGCGAACTTTTCACTCTGAGGGTGCGAGAGAAGACATGGCAGTCGTGAAGCGTGTGTCGCCCATCGAGGCGAAGAAGCTCGTCGACGAAGAGGGTTACGTCTACGTCGACGTGCGCTCGATTCCCGAGTTCGAGGCCGAGCACCCTGCCGGTGCGTACAACGTGCCTCTCATGAACATGGGACCGACCGGGATGACGGCGAACCCACAGTTCCTCCCCGTGATGAAGGCCACCTTCCCCGAGGACGCGAAGATCGTCGTCGGCTGCAAAGGGGGCAATCGTTCGCTCCGCGCGGCGACGGTCCTCGCGCAGCAGGGGTACACGGACGTGATCGATCAGCGCGCGGGCTTCGACGCCGCGCGCGACTCGTTCGGCGCCGTGACCGAGGAGGGGTGGAAGGGCGCTGGGCTGCCGGTCGAGACCGGAGACGGCGGGGACAAGAGCTACAAGAAGCTCAAGTCCCAGCACGGCTGAGAGAGCGTGATTCTCGATCGCTCGAACAGAAGATCGGATTGAACACGGAGGCACGGAGGCACGGAGGTCCGTGACGTGCTGCCGCGCGACTCCGCCAACGCCTCGCCGCACATTGCAGCGAGGTGCGTCCTGCGGAGCCACGTGCTCGAAGCATCGGCGATCGGCAGACTCTCGACCCCCCGTGCCCCTCCGTGCCTCCGTGCCTCCGTGTTCAATCGATCAGGTACGCCGAGACGTCACGGCACTTCGGCGACGAAGCGGTTCTCCAGCTTTCCGAGTCCTTCGATCTCGAGCGTCACGACGTCGCCGACCTTCAGCCAGAGGTCCTTCGTGATGCCGGAGCCGTTGAGCTCGAGGAGGCATCCGGTGCCGACCGTTCCCGAGCCGATCACGTCGCCGGGGAAGAGATCGACGCCGTAGCTCGCGCGCTCGAGGATCTCGGCGAACGTCCAGGTCATGTCCTTCAAGTTGCCCTCGGAGAGCTTCTCGCCGTTGACCGCGGCTGTCATCTGCAGGTCGAACGAGGCGCCGCGCGGGCCCGTCGCCGTGTGGCCTGCGAGCTCGTCGAGCGTGACGAGGTAGGGGCCGATCGCGGTCGCGAAGTCCTTCCCCTTGGCCGGGCCGAGCGACAGCTTCATCTCCTCCATCTGCAGCGCGCGCGCAGAGAGGTCGTTCATGATCGTCAGGCCGAAGATCAGCGCGTCGGCGCGATCGGCCTTCGCGTTGCGGGCGCGGCGACCGACGACGATCGCCGCCTCGAGCTCGTAGTCGAGGCGATCGAGGTGCAGCGGCATCACACGAACGTCGCCCGGGCCGACCACCGCCTGGTGGTTCGTGAAGTAGAAGACCGGGAACTGGTCGAACTCCGGGATCATGTCGAGGCCGCGGTTCTTGCGCGCGGTCTGGACGTGCTGGCGGAATGCGTAGCCGTCGCGCATCGACGGCGGGCGTGGGATCGGCGCGAGGAGCTTCGTCTCGGAGAGCAGCCGCCGGAGCGGGGTGCCGCCGAACTGCGCCGGGAGCGAGCCCTCGGCGGCGCGCTTCAGGACCTCGCGCACGACCGGCATCGCCTCGTCCTGCCGCTCGACGAGACCGAGGAGGTCCTTTCCGTAGCGGGCCGAAACGACGTCTCCAGAGGCGGACCGACCTGCGGCGGACTCGTGGAAAGCGAGCGCGCTCGAGAGATCGAGCAGCTCCGTCTCCGAGACCAACGCGCCGTGTCGACTCTCGGTCCCCGACTCGAACGTCACGAGCTTCATGCGCGCCGAGTACACGCGCCGCTCTCACGCGGGAAGCGGCCCCGGGGGAGACGGCAGGAAAGTCGCCCCTTGCGGCTCCAGCCGTCCATCGCGCAGACTGAATGGCGATTCATTCGCGGAGGGCACGCATGGTCTCGTTCGAGCCGACCGAAGAGCAGCGCATGATGCGCGACACCGTGGCTGACTTCGCGCGCGAGAAGCTGCGCGAACGGAGCCGCGAGATCGAGGGCAAGCGCGCGCTCCCCGACGACCTGCGCGCCGCAGTCGCGGAGCTCGGGCTCACGACCCTGACCATCCCCGAGTCGCTCGGCGGCGCCGGGATGAGCGCGTGTACCGCTGTGCTCGTCGAGGAGGAGCTCGCGTTTGGGGACGCCGCCGTGCCCTTCGCGATGCCCGGACCGGGAGCGCTCCTGCACGCGCTCCTCGAGCTCGGCGACGACGAGCAGCAGAAGCGCCACGTCACTCCGTTCGTCGAAGACCCGAAGCGCTTCGGCGCCGTGGCCTTCAGCGAGGCGCGCCCGAACGCGAAGCGCGCCGGGTTCTCGACGATTGCGAAGCGCGCAGGGGACGGGTGGATCCTCGACGGGACGAAGGCGTTCGTGCTCAACGCGGGGCTCGCGTCGTCCTACGTCGTGTTCGCGCAGGTCGACGAGGCGAAGGGCTGGGACGGCATCGGCGCGTTCGTCGTCGATGCGACGGCCAAGGGCGTACGACCGGGGGCGCGCTACACGACCGTCGGCCTCGACGCAGCGACCTTCGGCGAGGTCACGTTCGAGCAGGTGCACGTGAGCGAGGCGGATCGACTCGGCGGACGCGGCGACTTCGCCCGCGGTCTCCGTCGGTTCTTCGCGCGGACGTCGCTCCACGCCGCGGCGCGCGCAGTGGGCCTCGCGCGGGCGGCCTGGGAGATCGCGCGCGCCTACGCCAACGAGCGCAAGGCGTTCGGCAAGCCGATCGGGCACTTCCAGTCGATCGCGTTCCTCCTCGCGGACCGGCACATCGACGTCGAGGGTGCGCGCGGCCTCGTGTGGCGCGCCGCATGGACGCTCGACACCAAAGGCGATCAGGAGCTCGAGGTGCTGTCGCGCTGCGCGGAAGCTGCGGCCGAGGCGTTCGAGGTCGCGCAGCAGTGCGGCTCCGACGCGGTGCAGATCCACGGCGGCGCAGGGTTCGTCCGCGACTACATCGTCGAGAAGTACATGCGCGACGCGAAGCAGCTCGCGCTCTGCGCGCCGAGCAGCACGACCAACGATCAGCTCTTCGCCGCCCTCGCGATGGGCGCGCCGCTCGATCCCGCGCTGGTGCTGCCGGTGCCCGACATCCAGCCCATCTTCACCTGAAGAAGTCGTCGGTCGTCGGTCTTCAGTCGTCCGAGAGGGTGACGAGAGCCGACGACGGTGACCCTCTCGTTCTGCCTGATGACCGACGACTGACGACTGACGACTGGATCCCACCATGGAATTCGAGCTCACCAAGAAGCAGCGCGAGCTGAAGGACGCCCTCGGCAACCTCGGACGCTACGTCATCCGGCCGATGAGCCTGCAGATGGACCGCGAGCACGCCGTGCCCGACGCGTTCTTGAAGCAGTTCGTCATGATGGCGTCGTCGGCGCGCATGGACGACGACCTCGCAGCGAGCCTCGGCGTCGAGGAGAAGAAGAGGGAGCCGCCGTCGCTCGAGAAGCCCACCCACGGCAATCGCACGGCGGTCGTCGCCAGCGAGGAGCTCGCGTGGGCCGACGCGTCGCTGCTCCTCTGCCTCCCGGGACCGGGGCTCGGCGCGCCGCCCGTGCGCGGGACGGGGACGCCGGAGCAGAAGAAGAAATTCTTCGGGATGCTGATCGACAAGGAGAAGGCCGGCGAGCTCGCGTGGGGCGCGTACGGTCTCACCGAGCCGAGCGCGGGGAGCGACGTGAGCAGCATTCGGTCGACGTGCCGGAAGGACGGCGACCACTGGGTCCTCAACGGTCGCAAG
>JBKJQC010000424.1:0-6013 GCA_046593995.1 Polyangiales bacterium | reverse complement strand
CGAAGTTCAGGATGCAGGTCGACGAGCCGTTGATGCCCATCTTGTGCTCGATTCCGCCGACGCTCACGTCGTTCGATTCGCGGACGGCTCGGTCGGCGCGTCGAACGACGTGAGCGTCGGCGGGATCGAGCACAAGATGGGCATCAACGGCTCGTCGACCTGCATCCTGAACTTCGGCGAGAACGACGGCTGCATCGGCGAGCTGGTCGGCACCGTCGAGAACCAGGGCATGCCCCAGATGTTCAAGATGATGAACGGCGCGCGCATCGCCGTCGGTCTCCAGAGCGTCTCCGTCGCGTCGAGCGCCTACCTCAACGCGCTCGAGTACGCGCGCGACCGCAAGCAGGGCTCGTCGATCAAGTTCTGGAAGGACGCGACCGCGCCCCGCGTGCCGATCATCGAGCACCCCGATGTCCGCCGCATGCTCCTCGACATGAAGGCGCGCGTCGAAGGCATCCGCGCACTCATCGTCAAGCTCGCGCGCCACCAGGACGCGATCGAGGTCTTCAAGGGGAAGGACGACGCGCAGGCGGCGTACCACCAGGGTCAGGTCGATCTGCTCGTCCCGCTCGTGAAGGCGTACGGGAGCGATCAGGCGTTCAAGGTCTGCGAGACCGCGATCCAGACGTTCGGCGGCGTCGGCTACACGCAGGATTACCCCGTCGAGCAGTACTGCCGCGACGCGAAGATCTTCTCGATCTACGAGGGCACGAACCACATCCAGTCGATGGACCTCGTGGGTCGCAAGCTCGCGCAGAACGGCGGCGGCAACCTGCAGTCGTTCCTCGGCGACGTCGCGAAGTTCATCGCCGCAAACCAGGAGCACCCGGTCCTCGGCGCTGCCGTGAAGGAGCTGGAGGGCGCGCACGAGGCCGTCGGGGGCTCGGCGATGCGCCTCCTCGGCTGGTTCCAGTCGGGCCAGATCGCGATGGTCCCCCTCGCCTCCACGCGCTTCCTCGAGATGATGAGCGAGCTCGCGGTCGCGTGGCTCCTCCTCGACGGCGCCATCATCGCGCACGCGGCGCAGCAGAAGCTCCCCGAGGGGGACGCCGGCGCGCGTGACCGTTCGTTCTACGAAGGGAAGAAGCACGCCGCGAAGTACTATGCGGCCAACGTCCTCCCCGGCGTGAAGCACAAAGCGGAGATTCTCGGCCGCGAGGACACGTCCGCGGTGGACATCCCCGCCGAGGCCTTCGCGACGATCTGAGTCGTCGTCTGAGCTCCCGAGGCGCCACGCACGATCTCCGTGCGTGGCGTCTCTCGTTCTGCGTCAGTCCGGAAGACGCCGGTACTGCCGCAGGTGTCCGAGGATCTCTTCGAGCTCGGCGACGGTCGCGCTGGCCATCCGCGCGCGACGCGGCTCGTCGAGAGGGATGGCGAGCATCTCGCACGCGACCTCGATCGCCGTCCGCAGACCGGCCGCCCGTCCTTGCGCATGCCCTTCTGAATGCCCTTCTGAATGAACGTGGCGTAGTGACGAGTAGCCGCGTCGCGCGAGGAGGTTCTCGAAAGTGACCTCGTTCGCGCGGTCGTGATCGAAGAGCGCGTCGACGGGTAGCGGCTTCGAGAGGATGCCTTGGGGGTCGAGCATGCCCCCGCCCGCGACGGTCGACGGGGCGCGGCCTTGCGCGTGGACGTCGACGCGCCGAGGCCCGGTCAGACGCACTACCCATACGAGCTGCGTGCCCCCCGCGAGGAGCTCACCGATCTTGGTCTGGAGGTCGTCCTCGTCCGTCCCGCGATCGGCGTACTCCACGGCGAGCGCGGGCACGCCCTTCACCCAGCCAGGCGCGTTCGGCACGTTCCCCACGGAGATGTCGGGCGCGCGGAGCGTGTGCGCGTCGATGGCGTAGCCGACGTCGATCCCCGCTTCGGTGACGGCGGGATCGGTGGCGATGGGCAGCGCGCCGACGAGCTGGTCATGACCGTGACGGCCACCGGCGGGCGCGGAATACACCGCGTGACCCCGCGAGATCTCGTAGCGATCGCCTTCGCCGACGTGTTCGGGCTTGAACGGGCCGCGTGCAGCAGACATGTCCGGAGAGGGAGCGTACCACCGAGAAGAGCTCATGCCCGCGACACGGCAGGCGTGGTGCCGTCCGCTGCTCGTGAGAAGTCGCGGACTTGCGCGCCGAAACTCCCGGCGGAGCGGCGGCTCCGCCGGCGGACTCAGGCGGACTCACCGACGACGACGGCGGCGCGCGAGCGTGAGCGCGAGGCCCGAGAGCGCGGCGAGGAGACCGGATGCGGTCGCGGCGGCGCCGGGGAGCGCGCAGCTGCAGGCGTTGCGCTCGGGCGTGGCGTCCTCTTCGAACGGCTGCCCCGTCGAGGCATCGGCGCCCGGCGACGCGGAGTCGATGGTGCCGCCGGCGTCGATCTGCGGGTTCGCGCCCGTGTCGTCGCCGCAGTTGAAGCAGACGTCACCCATCGGCGGGACGGGCGCGACGCACGAGCCCTTCTCGCACTTTGCGGGCGCAGTACACTTCACGCCGACGCAGCCGGGATCCATGCACTCGCCGTCGAAGCAGACGAGATCACCCGCGCACGTCTTGCCGGCGCACGAATCGGTGCACTTGCCGGCGACGCACTTGCGACCGATCGGACAGACGACCGTCTCGCATTCGCTCCTGCAGGCGCCGATGCCGTCGGCGCCGCTCTCGCAGTGCTGGCCCACGGGGCACGTCACGGACTCACAGCCCGCCATCACGCAGTTGCCGGCGTTGGTACCGCTCGTCACGCATGCGGGCGTCGGCGGCTTGCACGGCGAGATCGCGAGGCACGTGCACTTCGGCACGCAGGCGCCCGCCTGACACTGCTGCCCCTCCGGGCACTTCACGGCGTTGCACGGATCGATGCACTCGCCGTCCTTGCATGCCTGACCGAGCGGACACTTCGCGTTGGCGCAGGGATCGACGCACTCGCCGCCGATGCAGAACTTCCCTGGCGCACAGAAGCCGGCCTCGCCGCAGGGAGCGGGCATGCACAGCGGGGGGATGGTCTGCCCACCGGTCATCTCGGTCTTGTTGTCGCAGGCGGTGCCCTGCTCGCACTTGAACTCGCCGCTGTTGCACGTCTTGCGGCACGCGCTCTCACGGCAGAACCGACCGGCGGGACACACGCCGATCTTGCCGTCGCAGTTCAGATCCTTCGTCTCGGCGCAGCCTTCGGGGGCACCGGGGTGGATCCTGGGCGCGTCGGGATCGTTGGGATCGTCGTTGCAGTCGCAGAGCATCTTGTCGTTCGCGCACGCGCAGTCCGGCCAGCCGTCCTTGTCCTTGTCGGGACAGATGCCCTCGCCGCCTTCGGTGAGCCCTGCGACCGCGTCGAACTCGTTATCGCCGTCGATGAACTTGCACGCCGGATCAGGGTTGCCGTTGTTGCCCGCGCCGATCGAGACGTAGCGGAAGTTGATCCCGCACGGCAGCCCGAACACGAAGACGACGCCGTCGGCGATTGTGTTCGTGTCCCAGCCCTCTCTGTAGCCGCGGAGGACCACGGCCTCGTTCCACTTGTTGGGATCGACCTTCCCCGCGATGACGTCCTTGTATTCGACGAACGCCGTCGCATCGGGGTTGTTCGTGAGATAGACGTTGAACTCGATCGACTCCTGCGGGTTCGGCCCGTGATCGATGTTCGGAAAGACGACGACCTGGTTCGATGCGCCGCCGAGGTCGAAGATCATCCCCGCGGTGGGGTTCCCAGGTGCGGACGCGCCGTCGGACTGCGCCCACTTGAAGTCGAGTTTTTCGAAATATGCCGCCGTCGTTTCGAAAGGTGCGCCGCTGAAGTCGCATACATAGTCGTCGAAGCGCGTCGTCAGGTTGCGGCTCGTCCCGTGACAGGCGCCCATGCCGGCACCGCGCTTGATCAGCTTCGCGGTGACGAGTTGGTACCCGTTGCGCCCCTTGCTGTCGACGAACGCTCCCTCGAGGAGTTTCGCGCCGAGCGCCGCGCAGCATGCCGACGGCGCTGGCACCTGCGAGGGGTACAGGTTGTCCGGATCGCACGACAACAGCGCCGAGGCCTCCGTTGTCGGGAGCGAGATCGCGGCCAAGGCGGCAACACCCAGGGCGAATCGGGAAAGCATCGAGCTGGCCACGGCGACCTCCGCTCGGGAGTGTATCTACGGCGGCGGTTTGCCGCGACGACTCGGTGCGTCACCGTCGGTGAGTTACTTCGCGCAGCACCGAAAGCCTACGTCCGCGGATGCACTGAGACGTGACGCGCCCGAGATCTCCGCGCACTTGCCGTACTTCGTGGGGTCCGTTGTGTTGGCGACGCTGCCGCCTCGAACGCGACAATTGTCGCCGGCGCCAGCTCCGAAGCAGCTGTCTTCCCACTCGCCGGCGTTGCCGCTCATGTCGAACATCGCGCTGTACGGCGCGGAGGCCCCGCGACAGTTCGCGAACGAGCCGACGTTCGCCAATGGCATCGTCGCGTAGCCGATGTTGCAGTACGTGGATTGCCAAGTGCTGCCGTACGGATAGGTGTTCGTTGCGCCCGCACTGCAGGCGTTGAACCATTGGCTCCGCGCCGCGTTCGCCTGGTCGAAGTAAGGGAGTGCACCGCCGCCGCGGTCGCCGCAGAGACGCTTGCCGGCCCACTTGCAGTACGCGAACGCGTCGCACCAGTCGACGCACGTCACGGGCTGGCTCGGCTTCGCTGCGGGATCGAACGAGCCGCAGCCCCCCGCGACGGGGACGTATGAAGAGTTGGACGAGCACCAGCCATCTTGGCCGGTCGCGTCGCCGGCCTTCGCGTCGACAAAGAGTTTGTACTGCGCCTGGGTGACCTCGGTGCTGTCGATGCAGTAGCCACTGACCTCGGTCATCAGCGGCCCCGGCATGACGCCGCCGCACCCACCGCACACCCCTTGCGTACCGCTGCCGCCGCAGGACGTCGGCGCGGCGCATGTCTCAACATCTGTCCAGCCGGTCTGCGCCGCGTTGCACGTCTGAATCATGTTGCCGTTGCAACGCTTCTCGGCTGGCGTGCAGACCGGCGTCGCGCACCCGCCCGCGCCGCCCAAGGAGCAGAGCTCCGAAGTCACGCACGACTCCATCAGAGACGACGACTGTCCGTCACCCGCGCACTGACGCAGGTTCTTGCCGACGCAGAAGAACGCTCCCGCCTGGCACACGTCGCACTGCCCGCCGGCGGCGTCGCAGATCGTACCGATCGGACAAGCCGCCCCCTTCGGTGCGGAGGTCGCGCCGAACGCATCACATTCGACCAACTGCTGTCCGGCGCACGTCATCCCGGGCGTGCATGCGGTGCATCGGCCGGCCGATTCGCTGCACGTACCCGCCGGGCAGCTCGTGAGAATGGTCCAGCCCAAACCGTCGGCGTTGCACCTGCGCAGCGCGTCGCCGTTGCACGCGATCACGTTTGGAACGCACACGCGCGCGTCGGCGGCGACCATCGTGTCCTCAGCCGGCGTCGCGTCGTTGACTGACCCGTCGTGTGTCGCATCGTTGACCGACCCGTCGGGCGTCGCGTCACTGTCGGACCCGTCGTGCGTTGCGTCGTTGCCCGCCTCGCGACTGTCGTCGGTGGTGTCGGAGACCTCGCCATCGAGCGACGCGGTGATGTCCGGGCTGCCGTCCTCTCCCACGCTCGAGTCCGCCGCGACGTCGGCAGCGTTGCCGTCGGCTTGCGCATCGCCTTCGCTCGCGTCGGCACTCCCGGCATCCCCCGAATCGAGCGTGCCGGGGCACCCGGGGAAGTTGGGCTCGAAATCGCACCGCGTGTTCGGCAGCTCGCGGTAGCAAGCTCCTACGAACACGAGCAGCAGCGGAAGCACACGTCGCATCTCTGTCGTCCCAACGTACGGCATTTCCATGGTCGACACGACGAGCGGCGCGGTTGCGCGCGCGTCCGTGGCGCTGCGAAAGCCGCACCCGTCAGATCGGCGCGGGGCCACCAAATGCGCCGAAAAACCGCGCGATCCACAGCGCGAAGAGGAGCGCGACGAACACCGTCCATGTCAGGCGGAGCGGTCTCGGCAGCGGCT
>JBKJQC010000312.1:0-15432 GCA_046593995.1 Polyangiales bacterium | reverse complement strand
GCAATCCTCGCGCGCGAGCGTCTCGACCCACCCGTCCTCGTCGCGCGACGACTCCGTGATCGTGCAGCCGGGCTGGTTCTTCGATCTCGATCGCGACGGCTTCCTCGTCGTCAGCTTGCTGCCCGACGAGGCCGACTTCGCGGAGGCCGTCCGAAGGATCGTCGCGCGCGTCTCCCGTGATTGATCAGCGGGGATGATCAGCCCGCGAGCGCCGCGTCCAGGCGCGCCTTGATCACCGCGCGATCGATCCCGAGGGCATCGGCGACGGTGTCGAGATACGCCGCTTCCTCCGCAGCGACCTTCCCGTCGGCGGCGGCCGCGCGGATCAGCAGCTCGAGCGCGCGCGTCTGGACCTCGGCCGGGAGCGTCTTGATCTCCGCGGCGGCTTCGTCGCGATCGATGATCGGGAAGATCGTCGCGCGCTGATCGAGCGGGATGTCGAACTCCTTCAGGAGCCGATCGATGAAGACGTCTTCCTTCTCGTCGAGATCGTCGTCCGAGACGACGATCCCCGCCACGAGGCGACAGACACGCGTGCGAAGTTCCTCGTCCATCCCCTCGTCCATCCCCCCATCGTCGCACGACGGGACCGCGGGCGCGCGATCATGCCGCCTTGCGCTCCACCACGGTCGAGCTGCGGTGGGGCACGACCTCGGGCTCCGCGACGCGGCCGCCGAGCGTCGGGCTGGTGATCCCGCGTGCGACGACCCACATCCGCGCGACGAACACCGCGATCATGACGGCGATGGTTGCCGTGACGAGCGTCTCCACCGGATGCGACCAGATGCGCACGCCCTCGGCGATCGCGACGAAGAGAAGCCCGCCGGCGAACGCGATCTCCTCGTAGATCTCACCTTTGAGCGTGCCCGGCTCGCGGCCGCACACCACGTCACGCATCACGCCCCCGCCCGCGCACGTGAGCGCCGCGAAGAGCGGGACCCAGATCCAGTGGAGGTTTGCGCCGAGGGCGACCTTCGCTCCGATCACGGTGAAGCACGCGAGCCCCATCGCATCGAAGACCTCGAGCCAGAGCGACAACCTTCGCTCGGACTCGACGCTGGCGCGCCAGCGCCGCGAGACGAGCGCGCCGACGATCACGACCGCGAGCACGAGCTCGACGTAGAGCGGATCCTTGAAGATGAACGGCGGATGACGATCGCCGCCCACGAGCACGTCGCGCACCGTCCCGCCGCCGACCGCCGGCAGGAACGCCAAGACGAACGCGCCGAAGAAGTCGTAACGCCCCTTGTGCGCGCGCATCACGCCCGAGATCGCGAACACGACCGTACCGAGCAGGTCGAGCGCGTAGAACCAGCGTGCGCCCGTGAGTTGCTGGAGTGCTGCCAGCGAGCTCATGTCTTCCTCCCTCGGCGGCGCTCGAAGAGCGCGCGCACGGGAGAGCTTCGCACGGCACCGTAGTGCCCGCACGTACCGAGATGCGACCAGTCCTACGGGGAGACGTAGTAGATCAGCGTGAAGAACGTCCCGAGGACGAAGAAGATCAGGCCGATCAACTTGGGTACCGTCCAGTCACCCTCGACGATTCGCGGCAGGTTCTTCGGGTCGGTCGTGGCCATGATGTCGCTCCGTAGGTCCGCCAGGGCGTCTCGTCGAGAGGCCGTGCGGCGCGGCATCGGTAAAAGCGCCAGGGCGCGCCGTCAACTGCTCGGGCGACGTCAGAAGGACGACCCCGGCTCGCTCAGGAACGCGCGCTCCTCGTCGGTCGACGTGCGGCCGAGGGCCGCGTTGCGGTGCGGGTAGCGACCGAAGCGCTCGATGATGACGCGATGTTTTCGCTCGTACCCCGCGGAGCTCCGCGCGTAGTCGGCCCACTCGGGCGCGTTCGACGTCGACCATTCGGCCGTCGCATCGAATTCGCGAATCGCGATGTCGTGCATGGCGAGCGACTCGCTGTGCATGAGCGGCATGAGCAGGAAGACCCGCTCGTACCCGAGGAGCGACGCCTGTGCGGCGCGCGCGAGCTGCCCGAGCGTCGTGTGGAGCGCGAGCGGATCGAGCGCGAAGGACTGCGCCGTCCCGCGGTGGATGTTCCGCGAGAACTGGTCGCAGAGAATCACGAAAGCGAGCGCACCACGGGGCGTCGCGCACCACGACCCCAGCTCGCCGCGTGCAGCGAGCTGGAGATCGTCGGAGAAGGTGCTTCGAAGCACCTCGTCGAAGGCGTCGTCGCGGGAGAACCAGCGACGGACGACCGGCCCACGAGGATCGAGCGGACCGTCCCCAGCGCCGAACCAGGCGTCGAGGACGGTGCGCGCTCTTTCGATCACTGACAGGTCTTGTACGGAGCGCCGCCGCCTGCGTTCCTGCAGGTGCCGGTCGCGCAGTCCGCCGTCGTGGTGCAGACCGTGGTCGTCGAGCACGTCGTCGCGCAGGCGAGCGTGGTGCCCGTGAGGCAGCACACCGGCATGGCGCCGCCGCACTGAGCGGGGCCGAGGCAGCCGTAGGTGGTGTTGCACGTGCCGGCGTCTGCAGTCTTGTCGACGCAGGCCGTCTGGGCGCCCGTACGCACGCAGCAGACCTGGGTCCGCGCGTCGCACGTCTGGTTGTTGCCGCACGCGAGAGCGACGGCCGAGTCGGTGCCCATGTCGACGACGACGGTGCCGGTGTCCGTCGGGGCGGTCCCGGTGTCCGTGACGACGGTGCCGGTGTCGTCCATCATCGTGTCCGGAGCGGTCCCGGTGTCGGTAGCGACGGTCCCGGTGTCGTTGTCGACGGTCCCGGTGTCCGTGACGACCGTCCCGGTGTCGCCCGTCACCGTGGAGTCGACGACGGCGCTGTCGCGGGCGTCTCCACCAGCATCACGCGCGTCCGTCGGAGCGTCGGTGCGCACGTCGGTCCGCACGTCGGTCCGCGTGTCGGTCATGCCGGTGTCGGCCGTACCCGTGTCGTCGACCGTGGTGTCCGGCGGCGCGGTGGTGTCGTCGCCGACTTCGGCAATGACGTCCTCACCCGCATCGACTTCCTCACCGGCAACGGCGTCGTCGCCGCTGCAACCTGCGAGGATGGAAACTGCAAAGAGAACTGAGGCAAAAGATCTGGCGCGCATGGCGCACATGCTACGCAAATTGCGCCAGATCGATAGCCCCTCTTACCCGGTGTCCCGGAAACGGTCAGGGACGGATTTTCGTCTCGGATCGAGCGCTCAGGGAAGGCACGCGCTCATGCCGTAGCCGATGCTCTTGCAGCTGCGGCCACCCTTGCACTCGCCGCTCGAAGTGCAGAGATACGTACTGGTCGGGCAGGCGTTGCTCGCCTCGCAGGCGGAGCCGCCGCCGCTCGTCCCCGGCACGGGGGCTGCCCCGGTGCAACAGACCTCGTTCGCACCGCACTGCGTGCCCGAGCGACACGCGTAGAGCGAGCCGTTCGGACACGTCGTCCCGCGCGTGACGCACGTCGCTCCGCCGCTCACCACGCAGCAGTCCTGCGTCGTCGCGCAACCGGCGCACGATGGGCCCGCCGGCGTCTCCGCCGCCACGTCGCTCTTCGCGGTGTCGGCAGCGCCACCCTCGGTCGCCGGTGCGTCGGTGCCCGGCGTCGACGTCTCGCCGGGCGTGGTCGCGGTGTCGCTCGGCGTGGTGGCCGTGTCGCTCGCCGCGGCGGTGTCGTCGACGGTCGATGCGTCGTTGTCGACGTTGGGGACCGTGTCGTCGCTGCTGCACGCGGCGATCGAGACCGCCGACGCTGCGAGGAAGACGAGCAGAGCGCGCTGCATCAGTTGCACGCCTTGTACGCGCCGATGGTTTGATTGCACTTCGTACCCATGCAGTCCTCGTTGCCGTTGCAGAGCTGCTCCTCCATCGCGGCGCACGCTGCCTTGCACGACGCTCCGGTGACGTTGACGACGCCCGCCGTGGTGGCGCAGCAGAACTGTCCCGCCGTGCAGTTGTCCCGCGTGCTGCACGAGAGCCTCGCTCCGCCCGCGCACGCGCCCCCCTTGTCGACGCACGTGGACGAGAGGACCGTGACGCAGCACTCCTTCGTGCGGCTGTCGCACGGCGTGGGTCCGCAGGCGATCATGAACGACGTAGGCGCGGTGTCGGCGCCGGGCGCGTCGGCCTTCGGCGCATCGCTGGCCGACCCGTCGGTGCCGGGAGCGTCGGTGTTCGGCGCCGTCTCCTCGCTCGTTCCATCGGTCGTGGCGGTCGTGTCGCCCCCCGACTCGTTGGTGGTGGAAGTGTCGTCGGTCGATGTCTCGGCGGTGCCGCTGTCGAGATCGACCTCGGGGGTCACGCCCGCGTCGTCACTGCACGCCGCGAACACGCTACCGCTCGCGACGAGACCGACCACCAAGAATGCCCAGGAACGAAGCTTCGCCATGGTCGACATTGTAGTCGCGCAACGTCGTCGGGCGAACTTCACTGCAGGTGCGACAGTGTCTGCTCACTCGGCACGAGCCCGAGACGCAGCGGGCTTGGCCTCGAGCTCGACAGGTGCGATTCCGGCGATGCGCGCGGCGTTCGCGGCCTTCGCGTCGAGGTCCGACTGGGCCTCGATCCGGATGCGCTGCGCCTGCGGCGAGCCGGCTCCGTGCATCGACTCCGTGCGGAGGGCGACGGCGGTCGCGCCCAGCGTCATGTTCTCGATGAGCCGCAGCACGCGCACGCGGTCGACGGGCGTACCGCGCGCGGCCGACACGTACTTCTTCAAGAGCTCGCCGTACTCGGGGTGTTCGAGATCCTCCGCGGCGGGCATCGACACCATCAAGCCGCCGGCGAGGTCTTCGGCGAGGCGCGTCATCTCGTAGGGGAAGCGCGTCACGTTGTGCTTGCAGACGTTCGCGAGGAGGGGATCGACCATGTACGTGCCGGCCGGCGTGCGGTGGCACTTCGCAGACGCGGCGACGCCGCCCGCGTGCATCGTCTCGTTGAGGTGCACCATCTCGACGAGCTTGTCGCGGACGTGCGACGCCTTCTCGGTGCCGTGGATGCGGGTGATCAGGGCCGCTGCGCCGATGAGCACGTCGCCGTTCCCCGGCTTGCACCCGCCGTACGACGCGCGATGGTGGCCGGCGAAGTAGTCGACGAGCGGCGACGCCCACTGCGTCTCCCCGTCGAGGAACACGTGGTCGAGCGGGACCTCGACGTCGTCGAAGATCACGACCGCTTCCTGGCCGCCGTACTTCGCGTTCCCCTGATCCATGTCGCAGCCGTAGCGGCGATCGTCGCTCGGCTGACGTCCGTAGATCATGGTGATCCCCTTTTCGTCGACCGGGATCGCGAACGCGACGGCGAACTCCTTCTCGTTCGGAGCGAGCGCGCGGCCCGGCATCGCGACGATCCAGTGCGAGTTCACCGCGCCGGTCTGGTGCATCTTCGCGCCGCGGACGACGATCGAGTCCTTCTTCCGCTCGACGACGCGCAGATACTGCTCCGGCTGCTCGGCAGGTCCCTTGCGGCGGTCCCCTTTGGGATCGGTCATCGCGCCGCACATCACGACGTCGTCGGCCTGCGCCTGCTTCAAGAACGCGAGGAACCGCGCGTGGTACGCGCTCTGGTCCTTCGCGGTCATCTCGAACGTCACGTTGTAGAGCGCGTTGATCGCGTCCATGCCGACGCACCGCTGGAAGCAGGTGCCGGTGAGCCGCCCGAGGATGCGCTGCATCTCGAGCTTCTTCAGCAGGTCCTCGGGCTTCTCGAAGATGTGCGTGAAGCGGTTGACGGGGCCGTCGATGAAGCGCGAGTGCGCGGTGAAGAGGTCGCGCGTGTCGGGCTCGTGCGCGAGGCGGTAGCTCTCGGCGATGGTCCGCACCGAGGGCGCGATCGCCGGGTGGTCGACGGGATTGTCGATCTTCTCGCCCTTCACGAAGACGCGGACGTTCCGCTGCCTCAGGCTCGCGACGTACTCCTCGGCGGTCTTCATGGGCGGCAGTGTCGCGCGCTGCGAGCAACCCGCCAAGGTCGTCCGTCCTACTTCTTCGGCGCGGTCGCGTTCGGCGGCTCTGCGACGTAGTTGAAGTCGTACGGGCAGATCGCATCCCACGAGACCTGGAACGGCGCGAGGCGGTAGACGTGATAGCCGTGCTCGGAGCCCGCGCAGACGACCGCGCGATCGCCGCCGCCGAGCTCGACCAGGATCGAGGCGGGGTCCATCAGGCGATAGTTCTTCGAGTCGACGGCGCGGACGGGACCGCGCGGCGTGACCTCGTCGAAGTAGTGCCAGGTGCCGTGGCGCTCGCCGGCATCGGGCGCGAGATCCTCGTTCACGTTGACCAGGATCTTCGAGATCAACGAAGCGTCCGCGCGACCGCGGCAGCCACAAGCCCCGATGAAGACGACGGCGATGAGCTTCGCGCGGCTCAACGTGCGACCGCGACGCGCGGGGGGCTCACGACCACTTCGCTGCAGCCAGCGGGCAGATCGACCTTCACGTCCGCCTCCTCGGGGCCCTTCTTCGCGAAGTCCGGGCCGAGCGCCTCGAGGTCGATCTTCGGGACGATCGAGTCCTCACGCAGCTCGTCCGCCTTCTTCGGCGGACACGTGATGATGACCGAGACGGCGCGCGGCCGGATGGTGACGCCCTTCCCCTTCAGCACCAGCACGACCACGTTGGGGAACGTGCGCGTCTTGGTCTCGGGGACGAGCTCGAAGCGGACTTCGACCTGATCGGGCTCGACCGCGACGCTCCCGTCGATGAGCCCGGCCGCACCCATGTCGACGAACACGCTCTGGATGTGGGTCCCGACCGGGCGGTCCTTCAGCTCGACCGTCGTGCTCTTCAGGACCTGCACCGGGTCGATGCGCGACTTCGGACCGGTGAGGACGACCGTCGGCGGCGCGACCGTGATGCTCCCCGGCTTGATGGTCAGCCCATCGGGCGTGGCGCTCCACGTGGCCTCGACCTTCAGTCGCTTCTGGATCCGGGTGTCCCAGCGGAGATTGAGCGCGCTCGGGTTGATGCCGACCTTGCGCACGCCCGGGGGGAGCTTGATCGTGTACTCCTCGAGTCGGATCGCCTGCGGCTGGCCATTGAGATCGAGGCTGAGCGCGTCGACGGGGTTCGCCAGATCGTCGATCAGCGACCGCGGTCCCTGGACGGTCACGTGCACGCGCGGGGGGATGGGGGTGAGGAGGACCTTGTTCGGATCCTTGTCGGGCCCGCGGATCAGATCGACCTCGAGCGTGCGCACCGACTCGCCGCCGCCGTGCAGCACGATGTAGAGCGCGAGCGACACCACGAGCGCGATGAGCTTGAGGGACCAGTTCTCGGTCAGCCACGTGAGGAGCGATGACTCCTCGTCACGCTCGGTCACTGATCCGTCCCTTCTTCGGGCGGCGGGCTCTCGGCGGCGAGCCGGCCATCGGGAGAGCTCGCCGGGCCGCTCGCAGCGCTCGGACGAGGTGTCCCTTCGTACGCTCCCTTCGACGCAGGCGTCTCGAGCGACGCCGGGGGAGGCGTCGGCGAAAGCACCGCCATTCGCTGGGTGGCCGGCGGCGGAGTGCGAATCACGACCGGTCCAGTCTTGAGGCTCACCGGCGGCGCGTCGCGGCGGGAGGGAGGCACGTCGCGGACCTCGCGGAGGGACGCCGGCATGCTCGGCGGCGGTTGCGAGCGGCGCGACGGCGGCACCGAGGGCTTGCGCTTGTTCGGCGTCTCGTAGTGGCGGAGGAGGTTGCGGAGCGCCTCCGGGGTCACGTTGTCGACGTGGTTCTCCTGGAAGCAGAACATGATGGTCCCGCGCTCCTCGGAGACGACGATGGCGACGGCGTCGGTGTCGGCGGTGATCCCGATCGCGGCGCGGTGGCGGGAGCCGAACTGCTTGTCGAGCCCGAGCTTCTCGGGCATCGGGAAGAACACGCCGGCCTGCGCGATGCGCAGGTTGCGGAGGATCACGGCGCCGTCGTGGAGCTTGTTCTCGCCGACGGGGATGAAGACCGAGACGAGGAGCTCGCGGGTGACCTGCGCGTCGATCGCGGTACCCGCGCCGACGATGAACTCGTCGAGGTTCGCGTCGCGCTCCCACGTGATGATCGCGCCGTAGCGGAGGCGCGCGAGCTCGGTGACCGCGGCGACGACCTCCTCGATGACCTTCGTCTCGTCGTTACGGGTGAGGCCGCCGAGGAGCGGACGCCCTGCGCGCATGAGGCCGCGTCGGAGATCGTTCTGGAAGACGACGACCACGACGAGGATGATCGACGAGAGCAGCGTCGAGAGCAGCGTGACGAGCGTGACGAGCCCCATCCAGCGACCGACGACGTAGATGCCGCCGAGGAAGATGAGGCCGATGCCCATCTGCATCGCGCGTGTGCCGCGGAGCACGAGGAGCACGCGGTAGACGAGGTACCCGACGAGGAAGACGTCGAGCAGATCGGTGAGGATCTGCAGCAGCGGCCGCGCGGCGAAGAGCTGGCGGAACCCTTCCAGCATCAGGCGCTCCCCGCAGGGAGGAGGGGCGCCGGGCTCGCCGCGAAGAGCGCGTCTTCGACCGCGATGGCTTGACGGAGCGCGCGGACGTCGTGGACGCGCAGCACCGCGGCGCCGGCCCGCGCAGCGGCGAGCGATGCGGCGACGGTGCCGCCGACGCGCGTGTCGGGCTCGCTCTTCGAGAGCCCAGCGCGCTCTTCGGCGACCCCGATGAAGGCCTTGCGGCTCGCGCCGACGTAGAGCGGATGCCCGAGCGAGTGCAGTCGTCCGAGGCCCGCGAGCACCGCGAAGTTCTGCTCGCCCGACTTGCCGAACCCGATGCCGGGATCCATCACGATGCGGTCTTCGGCGAGCCCGCTCTCGACCGCGCGATCGCGCGCACGACGCCACTCCTCCGCGAGGTCTTCGACGACGTCGTCGTAGTGCGACGTCGACCCCGGTCGCGCGTGCATCAAGACGAGCCACGCCGAACGCTCCGCGCAGACCCGCGCGAGCTCGGGATCGGCGAGGCACGAGACGTCGTTCACGATCGTGGCGCCCGCATCGAGCGCAGCGCGCGCGACCTCGGGGGATGTCGTGTCGACCGCCACGAGCGAGGTCTTCGCCGCGTGCGTGATGGCGGGGAGCGCTCGCGCGATCTGCGTCTTCGCGTCGACCCGAGCGAAGCCCTTGCCGTACGCAGCGCCGGCTGGTCGCGTCGACTCGGCGCCGACCTCGATCACGTCCGCACCTTCCTCGAGCAATCGATCGACCTGCGCACGCGCGGCGTCCTCGGCGAGGAAACGACCGCCGTCGGAGAACGAATCCGGCGTGACGTTCACCACCCCGACCACGACCGGCCGATGCCCCACGGGCCAGGGGCGCGTCACGTTGCACGCGCGCGTCGGCGATTCCGAACGCGGATCGCGCCGGAGCCAGGAGGGGACACCCCGGGCACTCCCCCAACCGATGGTCACGAACCGTGACTGCGAGCAGGAGGTGCCAACGGCGCCCCCATGCACCGCGATGCGGCGGGGGTCGGCCGAGGCCACCTTCGAGCGGTAGCAGTCAGCTCGATTCCGAGCAAGTTCTCCCGCGCGCGCCCTTCCGATCGGCTTCCGATCGAAGGGCGCGAGCTACTTCTTGCCGGGCTGCTTCGGGATCGGGCGCGGGCCTACGTCGATGCCGGGGAGCGGGAGGAGCTCGTCGTCGATCTCGACCTTCCCGCCGGCGCGGGCCTTCTCGACGAGCGCCTTGTACGCCTTTTCGCGGCGCTGCTCGAACAGGAGCTCGCGGATCGTCGGCGTCTCGTGCTCGAGCGACCGGACCATCGGCGGGACCGAGCCCTTGCGCCAGAGCACGT
The DNA here is from genome assembly GCA_046593995.1 of Polyangiales bacterium. Taxonomy (GTDB): domain Bacteria; phylum Myxococcota_A; class Polyangia; order Polyangiales; family JADJMO01; genus JALHOE01. The sequence continues at coordinate 5,708 of JBKJQC010000312.1, read as the reverse complement.
GCCAGCCGGCGCTCGACTGGACGGGCGCGGCGGAGATCTCGCCGTCCTTCATGGCGAAAGCAGCCGTCGCGAGCTCCTTCGGGACGAAGACCTTCGGCTCGGAGCTCTTCGCGTCGGCCCCGACGAACCCGAGGTCGCCGCTCGACGTCTTGGTGTTCGGATCGAGGCTCGTCTCGGAGACGATCTTCGGCCACCCCTCGCGCGTTGGATCCGCCTTCACCTTGGCGAGCGCCGCTTCGGCGTCCGCCTTCGACGCCGTCACGATGTGCCACACGCGGACGCGCTCCGGCGTGCGGTATTCGGCCACGTGCGCGTCGTAGTACGTCTTCACCTCTTCGGCGGGGATCGCGTCCTTGTTCCCGAGCGCGTCGAGCTCCTTGCGGACGAGCGCCCCCGCGAGCGCCTTCTCCGACGCGTGCTGCACGCTGCGATCCGCGAGCGCGCCGTTCTTCACGCCCGCCTGCGCGAGGAGCTCCTCGCGGACGATCGCCTCGTCGAGGTACTTCTTCAGGATCTCGGCCTTCGACCCGCCGAGCGCGGCGAGCTCGAACGCGGGGACGCCCGCGAGCGCGCGACGGATGTGCGCCGCGGTGACGACCCGGTCACCGATCCGCGCGACGACCGCCGTGTCCTCGACGGCGTGCGCTGCCATGGGAGCGCCCGCGAATGCGATCGTCGCGAGGACGAGCAGGGGTGCAGGGCGCCGCATGAGGAGTGCGTATGCCGTGATGGCACGCGCGTCGACCCCTTCAGGCGGCGCGTTTCTTCTTCGGGCGCTTCTGAGTGGCGCTTCGGCCCTCGCCCGGGAGCACGCCGGCTTCGGCGAGGATATCGTCCGTGATGCCGACGAAGCGGTAGGCCTCGCGGCGGAACCCGTACGCGTGGTGGAGGCGCAGGATCAGCTCGACCGTCGAGTCGTCCGCGGAGACGGCGCGCGGGACCTTGCGCACCTTCTTGATCGCGCCGAGCGACTCGCCGAGCTCGAGGAGCTCCTGGACACGCTGGAGCACGTCGAGCGGCTTGAGCTCCTTCACGCCGTGCGCCTTGTTCTCCTCGAGCTCGCGGAGGAGTCGCTCGCGACGCTTCGCCGTGCGTCCGTCGAGCTTCCCTCCGCCGAGACCGCCGCCTCCGCCCAGTAGGTCGTTGAAGGCGCGCGCCACCTTGCGCTTCTCGATGGCCTCGGGACTGCCGCGACGATTCGGTCTTCCGGTACGGGCGAGAGGGCGCGCGCGAGCCATTTCTCGAGCGACTGTATCGCGGCTCTCCACCTGGGAAAAGGAAACGATCAAACGTGATTGTTCTCTGCGAGAAACGTGTCATCGCTGCAGAGCGAGCCACACGACCAGTGCAACGAGAGCGATCGCGATGAGCGGCCAGGTCACACGGAGGAAATGCCGGAAGTCGCGCAGAAGCCACACGGCGCCCGATCCGAGCTCCGAGGCGAGCACACCCGGACCGCGCGGCCCCGTCCGACGCGCGCGTTCCCGCTCGATTTCCAGGCGTTCCTCGCGATCGAGGGGGTCGTCGCCGTCGAGGAAATTCACGTGGTGCTCGAGCTCGTGCTCGATGGTCTCGCGGATTTCAGCCGCGACGTCGTAGGCCTCTTCCTCGAACATCGTCGCGAAAGTCCGATAATAGAGCTCGATCGTGAATGGGGACGAAGACGGCACGCCGGCGACGCCTTCCGAGCCGATGTTCGGCGTGTAGCAACCGAGGAGAGGTTCGCCTCCGTCGTCGCAAGGCGGCACGCCATCGTCGACCACGATCTCGAGCCCGTCGACGTCTTCGGGCGATTGTCCTGCGAGCAATTCTTCGGTGATCCCCCTCGCCGTCTCGCGGAACTCCTCGAGTGACGGGAAGGTCCCGATCGCAGCCGCGCGCGGGCCCAGCGCATCGAGCGGTCGGGGTACGAGGGGGAGGTCGTGGCGCGCGCCGCAGCGCGGGCACGGCACAGCGGCCAACAGGCGCGGGGGATAGTGCTGCTCGTCCCATGCTCTCGAGATCGCGTCGTAGGCCGCGTCGAACGGCTCGTCGTCGAGCGCGTCGAGCGCGCGCGCGACCGCGATCGCGCTCGTGGTGATCGGCCCCTCGGCGTTCCCGAGCGCGGCGACGCCGATCGCACGGATCAGCGGCGCGCCGAACGGCAGCGGTGCCTCTCGGTCGTGGTCGTGGTCGTGGCCGAGGATCTGCTGGAGGCGCACGCGATCGCCGAGCGTCCGCGTCGCGAGGAGGAACCGCGTCGCGTCCCCTTTGCGCGCGACGGGGACCGCGCGCGGGAGATCGTGCCACTCCTCGCTCGGCGCACGGTGGCGGGGCGGATCGAGCTCCGGATCGTCGAGCGGCACCAGCAGCGGTCCGAGCGGGAGCGCGGGCGCGGCCGAGAGCTCGACCTCCTCCGCGCAGTTGCGGCAGCGAAGCGGCACGCTCGGCGAAGCGATGGCACCGATGGCTGCGGCGAGCGTCTCGATGACGTTCGCATCGGAGAGCGGCAGCGCCTCCGCATCCACTCTTCCCTGCGCGGGCTCCTCGAAGAGCTCGACCGCGCCGCGGGCGAGCGCTTCCGGCAGATCCGCGGGGGGATCTTCGACGGCGCGCGTGCGGACCTCGAGCGAACGGCCACTCGGGAGACGAACCTCGAACGTCTCCCCGAGCCGCGCACGCGCCATGGCACCCCTACGATAGGCCTCTCCGACAAGGACGGTTGTCGGAGACTTGCGGGAAGCGATCGAGTGCGCGAAGTTCTCCGCTCTCCATGGATTCGTCGTCGCGCAATGCGCCGGTCGCCGTCCGCGTCATCCGGCCGTACTCGACCGAGGAAGGGCTCCTCGCCGTCGAGGCGAGCGCGTTCACGCGCACCGGAGTCTCGCTCCTCGGCGCGCCGAGCCGACCGAGCGGCGTCGTCATCCGGTTCGAGATCTGCCTCCAGGACGGCAGCGCAGTGATGCGTGGGGAAGGACGGGTCACCAGCTATCGGCCTCCACAGGACGCCGATCCGGGCGCGCTCACCGTCCGGTTCACGCGGCTCGACGTGCAGAGCAAGGAGCTCCTCGATCGCGCGGTGATGGCCTCGCTCGAACGTCGCTCGCTCGCTGCGCCTGGCCCCGCGCGTCCGCCGGTGCGTCCGTCCGTCGCGGCCGCGCTCCGTTCGTCGACGAGCCCGCCGGAGGGCACGCCGTCGTCGGTGCCGCCGCAGACGCGGCCCGATGCCCTCGACATGTCTCCTCCGCCGCTCCCGGTGATCCCGGACGTCGCGCCGCTACAGGCGTGGGACGACGACAACGCGCCGCCGACGGTCGAGGTGGACACCGACGAGATGGACGTCGACGAGGCGGACCTCTCGTCCGCGGACGAGAGCGATCTCACCGTGCAGCAGCCCCCCGTCGCGCTCCGTGAGGCGGCGGGTCCGGAGCACGGTCCGAAGGAGAAGGGACCGGTGCCGATGCCGTCTCCGGGCGCCGTCCCCGCGCCGCATCCGGTCGCACCGAAGACGCCGCCGCCGCAACGTCATGCGCCGGAGCGCTCGCCCGCGCCGAAGGGTCTGCCGCCGGAGCACATGCCCGCGCCCTCGCCGTCCCCCGAGCAGAAGCGCAAGGCGACGGCCGAGACGCTGCAGGGGCTCGGCCCGCGCGAGTCGCGCCCGGAGTTCCGGCCGACGCTCGAGCCGCCGCAGCGCGACGAAGCGTTGAAACGCCTCAGGAACCGGCCGAAGAACGACCCTGCGTGACCGCGCGCGCGAGCGCGTCGAACTCTTCGACGGACAACGTCTCGCCTCGCCGACCGAGATCGATGCCCGTCGCCGCGACCTCTCGCGCGACCTTCTCGTTCGACGTGATGCGCCCGAGCGCGTTCTTCAGCGTCTTCCTTCGCGCCCCGAACGCCGCGTGCACGACGTCGCGGAACGCTTCGGTCTCGACGGCGCGCACCGTCGCGAGCGGGCGGAGCACCACGACGGCGCTGTCGACCTGCGGAGCGGGATGGAACGAGCCCGCGCGCACGATGAGCGCGCGCTCCACCGCGAACGCCGCCTGGAGGAACACCGAGAGCTGACCGTACGCGTCCGCGCCTGCGTCGGCGGCCAGGCGATCGGCGACCTCTTTCTGCACCATGAACACCGCGCGAGAGAGCGAGGGCGCGACCGCGATGGCCAGCTCGAGGAGGCGACCGGTGATCTGGTAAGGGAGGTTCCCCGCGAGCACGCCCTTCGCGACATCTCCCGTTCCTGGGACGTCCAGCAAGGCGGGAAGATCTACGCTCGCGGCATCGGCCTCGAGGAGCTCGAGCTTCCCGCTCTCCAGCTCGCGTGCGAGCTCCGCGCGCAACACCGGCAGCAGCTCGCGGTCGCGCTCGATGGCGACGACGTGCGACGCGCGCGCGCAGAGGGCGCTCGTCAACGTGCCGAGCCCGGCGCCGATCTCGACGACGCGGGTGCCGGGCGCGCCATCCGGGACGCAGAGCGCCGCGATCTTCTCGACCGCGCCCTGTGACACGAGGAAGTTCTGGCCGAAGCTCTTCTTCGGGCGCAGGCCGTGTCGTGCGAGCACCGTGCGCGGATCGACGAACGTCACGTTCCGGTGTCCTCACGGGGAACCACTTCGGCGATGTCCTCGTAGCGCTTCTCGGGTCCGCGCGCGACGAGCGTGCGCGCGTCGACCACGCGGAACCCGCCCGCAGCGAGGGACGCGAGGGCCGGCTTGCGCGCCGTACCGAGCTCGATCTCGACGGCGTCGCGCACGGGCTCGCCACCGCGCGGGGCGTCGAGGCCGAGGCGCGGATCGACCGGGGCCCAACGCACGCGCACGCCGCGCTTGCGCATCATCGCGCCTGCCTCGCGGAGATCCGACGGCATGATCGTGGGCGCAGGCGCGATGACGACGACGTCGGTCGCTCGCGGACGCGCGCCATGGATGCGTCGCAGCGCCTCGGCGACGCCGGAGGTCGACATGGCGCCCACCGGACGCGGGGCGACGTCGAGCCCGAAGCTCGCGGCGTAATGGCGCACCATGCGGTCGCGCATCTCGTTGGTGCTCGATGCGAGCGGTGCCGCGAGCTGGAACGGAGCGCGCGTGCGGAGCCCCTCCAGGCGCGCGAGGAGTCGGTCGACGTCACCGCGCGGCAGATCGGCGAGGCCGGTGCCGTCGAGGGGGCGCGCGTGCTCGACGCAGAGCCGCAGGAGCTCGTCGACCGTCACGCCGCACCGATCCGCGCCGTAGGTCTCCGCGGCGTCGAGCCAGATGGCGGCGAGGCGATCGAGATCGGCGCCGCCGCGCTGGGGCGGGCTCCACACCACGACGTGATCGGTGACGAACGTGATCCCGACCGCGGCGCCGTGACGCGCGCGCTCGATGCAGTACGCGGCCGCGACGTCGATCGCGCGATCGAGCGGCGCTTGCCCGATCGGACCGAGCCAGCCTTCGCCGGACACGTCGACGACGACGTAGACGACGTCGCGCTCCTCGATGTCCATCTCGCGAACCATCAGCTTTCCGCGGCGCGCGGAGGCCTTCCAGGCGATCTTGCGGAACGAGTCACCGGGGACGATCTCGCGGAGCTCGCGGATCTCCGCGCCCTCACCGCGGCGATTGCGTGCGCGCCCCGCCGACGGATCGGCGCGCAGGCGGCCACCGCGCGGGGTGGCGAGACCGGAGGCGACCGCGCGCGGCACGACTTCGACGCCGAGCACGTTGGCGAACGTGAGCGGCACCTCGAAG
>JBKJQC010000247.1:0-5190 GCA_046593995.1 Polyangiales bacterium | reverse complement strand
CCGACTCCCAGGCTCCCTGTTGTCTCGGATCTCCGTGTCTCCGTGCCTCCGTGTTCAATCGATCGATACGCTTTCGAGAATTGCGACCGGTGATTTAAACCTCTTCACAACGGTGTTTCGAAGCCCACGTACGCCGACGCGCCGAACCCGCAGCCGGGGCAGTCGTTGCCTGGGTCGTTGCGGAACCAGATCCCAGGGGCGACGCGGAACCCGACATACAGTCGCATGCGGTCGTCCGCGAACGGACGGAAGACGTTCTCGATCGACATGTTCACCATCGCCACGCCGAGCGAGCGAGACCTCCCGAGCTGCGCGAGCCCGAGCGCGCCGATGCCGAGGTGGAACGCGTAGACGGAGCCGATGTTGATGCGCGCTTGCGGCATCGGTCCGACGCCGACGCGTGCGAGCCCTTCGCGCGCGTCCCAGGTCGTCTCGGCGTCGATCGAGAGCGCCCACTGGAAGACCTTGCGGCGTGCTCCGAAGAAGACCGGGAGCGAGACGATCGCGGTCGGACCATGACGACCGATGCTCTTGCCGGCGTCGCCGAACGCGCCGTAGCCGATCGCGACCCCGAGCCGCGGCGCATCGGTCCCCTCGACGCGGACGCGCTCCGGATCGCGCTCGATCAACGGAGCACGCATCGGCGGACGCTTCGCGTGCGCAGACGACGCGAGCGTCAGGCACCCGGTCAGTGCAGCGCAGATTGCGAAGCGCATCGCTCTTTCATAGCTTGGTCGCGAGGAGTCGGTCGATGCGCGCGGGCTCGACGCGCAGCACGAGGACCTTTTCTCGATCGACCACCACCGCACCCGGAGCCGAGCCCTTCGGCTTGCGGACGTACTTCCGCGGCGCCCACTGCACCTCGACGACGGTCTCGCCACGCGCGTCGCTGAAGTGCGCAGCCAGGTGCGCTGCGTCGACGAGCAGCTGCGGTGGACAGCTCTCGCTCTTGCCGAGCGGCACGATCACGTGCGCGCCGGTCCACCCCTTCGCATGGAGCCAGAGATCGTACGGCCGCGCGACCTTGGTGGTCAGCGCGTCGTTGTCGGCGGCGCCGCGACCGACGAGGAGCTTGCGCTCGCCGCTGAGGAAGAGCGTGTACGGGAGCCGCTCTTCGGCCTCGTCACGAGCTCTCCGCGCGGTCGTCGAAGCCTTCGCGACGCGCACCCCGGCGGCCTTGGCGCGCGCCTCGAGCACCTCGAGCGCGCGATCGTCTGCGGCGGTCGACGTCTCTTGCAGGAGCGCTTCGAGCCCGGCGACGCCCTTCATCGTGTCGGCGCGGCGCGCGTCGGCGATCGCGCGCCCCTTCTTCAGCCGCTTGGCGCGGTGGAAGAGCGTCTCGGCGTTCTCTCTCCCGGTCTTCGCGGGATCGAGCGGGATCGTCACCGCGACGGCCTCACCGGAGGTCCAGTCGTCGAGCACGACGGAGGTCACCCCTCGTTGAATCGCGTGCGCATGGGTGACGAGCAACGTCCCTTGCGTCAGCCACTCGTCCGCGCGTCCGATGCGCGCGAGGTCTTCGTCGATCGCGTCGACGCGCCGACGGAGCTTCTTCAGCGCGGCGCCGATGGCTTGCGCGAGCGCGCGTCGTCGCCGGGCGCGGATCGACTCGAGGTGACGCGCGAACGCCTCCGTCGCGTCCACGGCGTCGTCGATCGCCGGTCCCGGATCAGCCTCGTCGCTCGTCTCGACGAGCACGAGCTTCTCCCCCGTCACGAGCAACGCCGGTCGCTCGTCACCGCGGCGGAACGCGACGCGGAAGCCGTCTCCTCGCGCGTACGCGCCGATCACGCGCGCGCCCTCGAGCACCCGTCGCAGCCGCTGCACCTGACCGTCTGCGGGGATCCGTGAAGACGGTCTTTCGATCTCGCCGAGCACGGGCGTGCGTCCAGCCAGACAAAGCACGAACGCGGTCCGTGCGTCCGGTGCCTCTCGCGTAGGAGCGAGCCTCACCGAGAGCAGGACCGCGTCACCCTCCGAAGGAGGTGTCGGGCGCTCGACCTTCTGGACGATCGCCCCTTCGAGCCAGATCACGCGCGCTCATCCACTGGGGCGCGCGTGCGGCTCAGAGGTTCACTTTGTACGAGATGCTCTTGTCGTCGCCGGTGAACGGCTTCGTCTTCGCCTTCTCGAACCGGCGGATGATGCACGTCTGCGTCGCCGCGGAGTACGGCGCCGGCGTATCGGTCGGGAACTCGGCCTTGAGGACCTTGCCGTCCTTCGCGCTGAACTTGAGGATCATCTTGGCGTCGCCGCCCTTCGACCCGGCCGTCTTGCAGTCCTCGTAGACGACCTTCTTGAGCGCTTCCTTCGTCGCCTCGGCGTCGAACGGCGCGGTCGCCTTCTCGGTCTTCTCCTGCTTCCCGAGGTCCATGCCCTTGGTGAAGTCCATGTCGCCGCCGCCGATCGGCTTCTCTTCCTTGCCGTTGAGCTCGATGCTCCCCTCGGCCACGACACCGCCGCCCGGCACGACCGCCTTGAACTGGTACTTGAGGTTCGGGACGTACGGCGCAGCCTTGTGCAGCGTGATGAGGAAGTAGAGCGACCGGTTGTCGGCGTTCGGGAACTGCTCGATCTTCTGGACGAAGTCGACGTTCCCCTTCTTGTCGATCTTGTAGACCATGAGGTCGAGCTTTGGCGCATCGAGGGCCTTCTTCAGGAAGATCATCGTGTGCAGCGGCCACCGCCCGTTCGAATCCTCGTCCTTCTTCGTGATCGTGTGCCCCTTGAACCAGCCCGAACCGCCGACCTTCAGCGGCGGGTTCTCGTTCAGGAAGATGATCTGGCCGCCCATCGCGTCCGCGAGCGGGTCCTTTTCGGGGACCTTCGGTCCGGCCTGAGCCGTGTCGGAGACGGCGAGCGTCGCCGCAGGAGCGGCCGCGAGTGCAAGGAGGACCAGGAAACGACGACCGGACATCGCGGAACCTCTCGGTTTGCTTGGACGCGACCCGCTCCCACAGGGGAGAGAGGAGGCGCGCACGTTCATGAGCGAGGAGATTCCCGCGCGGCGCGCGTGCGGGCAAGCTCCCAGTGAGGAAAGCGAAAGGCGCGCTCGAAACGGCGCTCGGGGGTTCGACGAGGGAGCGGGCCATCCCTTCAAATGCTGCCCTTCGATCGTCGCCCTTCGGCCCCGGCGCCGGCCGCTCGCCGTGAGCCCGTCCGCGAATCGGCGAGAGGCGCCTCCAAGAAAGGTCGGCTCGCCAGCGTCCAACGCCTGCACGAGCACGCGCGCAGGTGCCCCCAGGGCTCACCTGAACGACCTCGTGCCTCGTCGATCGTGACGGCTCGCACGTTGATGGGCCACCAAGCGAGCCTGAGAGTAGCCTGAACGCGCTTCGCCCCAGCCTCAGCACCGCGTGACGCGCCCGCGGTACGCGAATTGACAGAGGCCAAGCGCACGGGCACAGTTTTGCTGCTCCATCACCCCTTCGCGGGTAGTCTAGAAAGGGAGACATGCCCAACGGATCGTCCACCCCGAAAGCCGCGCAGAACGCCGAAGGCGCGGGCGGGCAGACGAGCGGCAAGCAGACGGGCCCGGATCCGCTGCTCGGTCGACTGATCAACGATCGCTTCAAGGTCACCGGGCTCATCGCCCGTGGTGGCATGGGCAAGGTCTACAAGGCCGAACAGGCGCCGCTCGGTCGCGTGTGCGCCGTGAAGGTCCTGAACCCGAACTACAGCGGCGATCAGGACCCGGAGTTCCACAAGCGCTTCTTCCTCGAAGCGTCGATCAGCTCGAAGCTCACGCACCCGAACACGGTGACGATCTTCGACTACGGCCGCACCGACGACAACATCTACTACATGGCGATGGAGTTCCTCGAAGGGAGGACTCTCCATCGCGGGCTGCGCGAAGAGGGCCCCTTCATCGAGGAGCGCGCGACCCACATCGCGCGCCAGATCTGCCGCTCACTTCGAGAAGCGCATTCTCTCGGCGTCATCCACCGCGATCTCAAGCCCGCGAACATCTACCTCATCGAGCACGGCGACGAAGCCGACTTCGTGAAGGTGCTCGACTTCGGTCTCGTGAAGAACATCGAAGAGGGCAAGGGTGAGGACCTCACCCAGACCGGCCTCTTCATGGGCTCGCCGAAGTACATGGCCCCGGAGCAGATCCGCGGCGAGCACGTCGACGCCCGCACCGACATCTACGCGCTCGGCGTGATCCTCTACGAGATGGTGACCGGGAAGGTGCCGTTCGATCGGCCGAACTCGGTGAACATCCTCATGGCTCACGTGAACGAGCCGGTCCCCCCGCTTCGGGTCATGAACCCGAGCATCCAGATCGGCGAGTCGCTCGAGTCGACGATCATGCGCTGCGTCGAGAAGAACCCCGACGATCGCTTCAAGTCGATGGACGAAGTGCTCGCAGCGCTGAAGCGCGCGGGCGGCGGCACCATGACTGGCACCATCAGCTGCGCCGATCGATCGGGCTCGTTCGACCTCCTCTCGACGACCGGCTCCTTCACGCCGCAGCCCTCGCCGCTCACCGGCCAGTCGGGCTCCCTCTCCCCCGACTCCGGCTCGGGAGCGATCCTCGGATCGGGCGGCCCATCGACGCTGTCGCAGGCGCCGCAGAAGAAGAAGACCCCGCTCATCATCGGCGGCGTCATCGCCCTCGCGGCGGTCATCGGCATCATCGCGATGTCGCAGAAGACGCCCGACCCGGTGCCGAACACGTCCCCCTCGACGACGGCCCCCGCGCTCAGCGTCCCGAAGACGACGCCCTCCCCCGCGACCCCCGCGACCACGGCGGCCGCACCGAGCGTCGTCGCCGACGAGCCGGTCCGTCTCAAGATCGAGAGCGATCCGGTCGGCGCGCAGGTCCGCGAGGACGGCAGCATCATCTGTGACAAGACCCCGTGCGAGGTCATGGTCACCGACAAAGCGCGCAAGCTGTCCCTCGAGATGAAGGACCACAAGACCGAGACGATCAGCGTGAAGAAGGGCGATCCGCCCCGTCAGGTGAAGCTCGCGAAGAACGCGACGTGGAGCCCTCCGCCCGGCGGCGGCAAGAAGGAAGAGAAGAAGGACCCGGGCGGCGGCGGCAAGTCCGACTTCAAGGACTCCCCCTACTGACGCGCGCTCCGCAAGGGGTGCGGCTCGACAAAACACGGAGGCACGGAGGCACGGAGGTACGGAGGTCAAGAGGATCTGCCGATGGAACCCTCCGAGCTGACGCTGCTCCTC
>JBKJQC010000500.1:0-14778 GCA_046593995.1 Polyangiales bacterium | reverse complement strand
GGATCGAGATCCAGCGGAGCGTCTCGAGCGCGGTCGCGAGGATCGCGTCGATGCGCCCCTTCCCCGCGTCCCCCTTCTTCGCCTCTGCCCACGGCGCGGACTCGTCGATGAACTTGTTTCCGGCGCGGATCAACACCCACGTCGACTCGAGGGCGCGCTGCGGCGCGATCTCCTCCCAGCCGGCCGTCGTCCCGGCGACCGCGGTGCGCGCGACCTCTTCGAGCTTCGTCTCGAGCTCGGAGCGGGCGCTCTCGGGGTCCATCGTGGCGCCGTTCGGGCGCAGCTTGGTGCAGAGGCCGAGCGTGCGATTGAGCAGGTTGCCGAGCTGGTCGGCGAGCTCCGAGTTGTAGCGCGTGACCAGCTGCGTGTGACTGAAGTCGCCGTCCATCCCGAACGAGATCTCGCGCAGGAGGTAGTAGCGCACGACGTCGGCGCCGAAGATACGCGCGAGCTCGAGTGGCTCGACGACGTTGCGCATCGACTTCGACATCTTCTGGCCGTTGATGGTGAGCCAGCCGTGCGCGAACACCTTCCGCGGGAGCTGCTCCTCGGTGTAGCCGGCACCGAGGAGGAACGCGGGCCAGAAGATCGCGTGGAAGCGCAGGATGTCCTTGCCCACGAGGTGCAGATCAGCAGGCCAGAAGCGCCGGTTCGGATCGCCGTCGGGGCCGAGCGCGGAGAGATAGTTCGTGAGCGCGTCGAACCACACGTACATGACGTGCTTCGGATCGTTCGGGACCTTGATGCCCCAGGAGAACGACGTGCGGGAGACGCTCAGATCCTGCAGGCCGGAGCGAACGAACGAGAGCACCTCGTTCTTGCGCGACTCGGGCTGGATGAAGTCGGGGTAGCGCTCGTAGAACGCGAGGAGCCGATCCTGGAGGGCCGAGAGCTTGAAGAAGTACGAGGGCTCCTTGACCTTCTCGGCGGGCGTCTTGTGGGTCGGGCAGACCAGTCCTCCGGGCGTCTCCTCGAGCTCCTTTTCCGTGTAGAAGGCCTCGCAACCGACGCAGTACAGGCCCTCGTAGGTGCCGGAGTAGATCGTGCCGTTCGCCGCGCAGCGGTTCCACAGATCCTGGACGACCTTGATGTGCCGCTCCTCGGTGGTGCGCACGAAATCGTCGTTCTCGACGTGGAGCGGGGGCCATGCGGCCCGGAATTTTTCGCTCGCCTCGTCGACGAACGCTTGGACCTCGATCTTCCGCTCCTGGGCGGCGCGCTCGATCTTCTCACCGTGCTCGTCGGTCCCCGTGAGGAAGCGCGTCTCGTGACCGCGCATCCGGTGGTATCGTGCGAGGGCATCGGCGACGATCGTCGTGTACGCCGTTCCGAGGTGCGGGACGTCGTTCACGTAGTAGATCGGCGTGGTGAGGTAGAAGCGGTCCATCGAGGCGCGTTCCAGTAGCGCGCGAGCACCGCCGCGGAAAGACGCCCGGGATGACTCTTTCGGCACCCATATCCCATCGGCGCGAGCATCGTCCTCCCGAGCCAGCGCCCTCTTTGACGGGGAGCGCCCGACTTTCCACCTTCCAGGCTGGAGGGTTCGCCTCTACATTCGGCGGGTGAGCGCCACGCTCCCCAACGTCGACGACGACCTCAAGTCGCTCGTCGGCGTCACGGTCGACGCGCCGCGCGTGCAAGCTCGCTATAAAATCGATCACGCCATCGGTGAAGGCGGGACGGGCGTCGCCTTCTTCGCCGTCCGCCAGACCGCTGCCGGCGAGTCGCCGCACGTGCTCAAGGTCTTCCGGCCGTCGTTGCTCCTCCGCGCGCCGGACATCGCCGAGGTGTCACGCCAGAAGGAGGAGGGCGCCATGAAGCGCCTCAACGAGCGCGTGCCGCCGTCGCCCTTCCTCGTGCGACTCACCGACGCCGGAGCGCTCCACGTCGGATACAAGGACAAGCAGCTCGCGCTCCCGTGGATCGCGTGCGAGTTCGTCAACGGCGGCCCCGAGGGGACGACGCTCACCGAGCGCATCACGCGCTCCGTCGAAGCGACCGGCGTCGGATTCGATCCCGAGCGCACGCTGCGCACGCTCCGTTGCATCGTCGAAGGGCTCACCGCGATCCACGAGGTCGGGATGATCCATCGCGACATCAAGCCGGACAACGTGCTCCTGTGCGGGTTCGCCGAGAACGAGATCGCGAAGATCACCGACTTCGGCGTGGTGAAGGCGAAGGGCTTCGAGGTCACGTTCGGCCCGCAGCCCGTCGGCACCATCGGCTACGCGGCCCCCGAGCAGCTCGGCATCATCCAGGCGGCCACCACCGAGGCGACCGACGTGTTCGCGCTCGGCGTGCTCCTCTACCGCACGCTCAGCGCCGACGAATATTTCCGTCGAATCCCCTTCGCCCAGCTCGCCATCCGCCGCGACGACGGCCCCGATCCGCGTCCCCACCTACGCGACTCGCCGCGCCTGCACCCGGAGATCGCGCGCGTCTCCGACGCCGTGACGCGCCTCGACGCCGTCATCCGCAAGGCCACCGCCGTGCGGCCGGAGGCGCGCTTCCCCAATCCGCGCGCGATGTACGGCGCCGTCGAGTCCGTCCTGCAGAGCCTGGCCAACCCCGCGATCGCGCGCGGTCGCCGCTCCGCCACGCGCGAGCGCCTCCGCACGATCATGCTCGAGGCCGCGGGGCGCACCACGTGGAGCACCCGTCACGGGCCGGGCGACGATCGACTCATTCGCTCTATCGCCTGGGAGCCGGACGGTCGCGCGCTCGGGGTCGGACGCGACGAGCTCGCCTACTGGGACGGCAACTCGTGGTTCCTCGTCCCCGTTCCGCAGACGGTTTCCCGGGGCGCGCTGCAGTTCGCGCTGCGCGTCGGCGCCGGACGGTTCCTCGTCGGCGGACAGGGCGGCGCGCTCCTCGAGCTCTCCGAGACGGGCTGGACCGAGATCGCGCCCATGGGCGATCCGTCGCTCTGCTTCGAGCGCGCCGGCGGCACGCTCGACTCGATGCTCTTGCTCGCGGGCTCCCTCGGCGGGGCCACGGTCCTCTACGTCACCGAGCAGCGCCAGTGGCGCACCGCGCTGATGGTCGCCGGCGCTTCGAGCATCAACGGCATCGCGCAGCTCGACGAGTGGCGCTGGGTGCTCGTCGGTCGCAGCGGCAACGGCGGCGCCTACCTCGGGATCTACGACGCGCGCCGCCACCACATCTCCCCCTTCGCCTCGACCGGGCCGCGGCCGCTGCTCGCCGTCGCGAGCGACATCGACGGCGACGTGAAGACGCGCGGCGGAGTCGCGTACGCGGTCGGCCCGCAGGGCTTCGCGCTCCGCATCCGCGCCGAGGGCGAGGACGTGGGCATCGAGACCGAGCACGTCTCGACGACGCGCGACCTCTCGGCCGTCGCCATCGATCCGACGGGGATCGCGTGGTCCGTGGCGCAGGGCCGAATCCTCAAGCGCTTCGACGTCGGATCCCCGAAGTGGGAAACGGTGCACAGCTACGAGTGGCTCGTACCGGCAGTCGGCATCATCGCCGCCGGCGGCGGCGTCTTCGCTGCGACCATCGACGGGGCGATCGTCGAGGGGCGCGACGAGCGCGTGCCGATCCTGTCGATGATGCCTCCGCCGACGAAGCCCTAGCGGCCGTGACCGCTGGCTCTCCACGGGGCGCGCAACGACCCGAGGGCCAGGTGCCGCGCCCGGCCTTGTGATAGGAACGTCAAGGGGGTCCATGGCCGGGAACGCTGTGCGTCTGACGGAAGCCATCACGGCGGTACTCGGCGATGCCACGCAGGCGAAGACCGTCGTCGCGCAGGCGCTCGTATCGAGCGGTCGATCCGAGATTCCACACGAGCCCGACGCGCTCTTGTCGTTCGTGCGGGGCTACGTGGTGGAGCGACTCGTCGACCTGATCGGCCCACGCTCCGCGCTGGTCTTCCTCGACGATTTTCGTGCGGAGCTCGCTGTGGTGGTCCCGGAACGGACCGAGCCGAACCGTCCGCGTGAGCCGCTGGAGGTCTCGTCCCGCCCGTCACGCGCGGCCGCCGACGGCGCTTCGCAGGTGGCCGTCATCGACCGCAACCCGTACTCCCGCGCCGACCTCGCACGCGCTCTGATCCGCGGCGGGCTCTCGGTGGCGGCCGTCGCCAGCTTCGAGGAAGACCTGGGCGAGGGGCGCGCCGCGCGAGTCCTGGTCGTGCGCGCGCATCGTCCCGCGGAGATCGCGGGGCTCGCGGCCGCGATCCGCAGGCTGCCCGCCGGCTTCCTCGTCTTGCTGGTCGACGCCGACAGCGGCGACGCGGCCGACCTGGCGCTCGCGTCCAACGTGCGCTGCGAGATCGTTCCCGCGTCGTCACCCGTGGCGTCGATCGCGGACATCGTGTTCGAGTACTTCCGTCATGACAAAGCGCTCGGCCGTATCGCCTGAAGCCGTCTCCCTGAGAGGTCGTGAAACTTTCGCTCGCTCACACGCCCGCCAACAGGGAGGCGGGGAGTCAGAGGGAGGTCGAGCATGTGCTGCCGCGCGCGAGCACCGAGGTTGTGGCCGCAACGGCTGACATGACGTCGTCGCAGCGCTCGGCAGACCCTCTGGATCTCCTCCCCGCTTCCCCGCCTCCCTGTTCATCGGCGGCGCCGGTCGCGAGAGAAAAGTTCACGCTCTCTGAGCGCTCGCGAGCCCGCCGCTCGCGAACCGAGGCGAGAGTTGCCACGCACGCGACGCGCGGCCAACGTGCGTTCGCCTCATGGCAAGCGCGCGCAAGCAACGCGATTCCCTCGCGGGTCCGATCCGCACCGCGCTCGATTGGGGTGAGCTCGCGCCGTTGCACCTCCGCGCGCGGCTCGTCGCGGACGGCGTCTTCGCGGGCACCCATCGCAGCGCGCGCCGCGGCGCCGGCGTGGAGTTCGCGGGACATCGCGTCTACGTCCCGGGGGACGAGCTCCGGTTCATCGACGTGCGCGCGTCGATGCGTCACGAGCGGATCGTCGTCCGCCACTTCGAGACCGAGACCGAGCGCGCGCTGCGCCTCGTCGTCGACGCGACGGTGTCGATGGGCTTCCGCAGCAAGGGCGCGCCGGGCGCGAAGATGGCGTACGCGTCGGTGCTCGCGGGCGCGCTCACCCGGGTGGCGCTCGCATCGGGCGATCCCGTCGGCCTCGACTGGATCGGCGGGGAGAACACGCGCCGCGTCTCTCCGTCGGGCCGGTCCGAGACCTTCGACCGCGTCGTCGCCACGCTCGAAGCCGCGAGCGCCGGCGCCGATGCACGGATGCGGCCGGAGGTGCTCGAGGACGGGCTCGGCATCGCGCTCCGCGGCGCGCGTCGGGGGAGCGCGATCGTGGTGTTCAGCGATCTCCTCGATCTGCCGGACGGGGCCGCCGAATCGATCGGCGCCCTCGCGACCCGCGGTCGACCGCTCGCGGTCGTCGAGGTCCTCGATCCCGAAGAGGCGACGTTCCCCTTCGAGGGTCCGATCCGCCTCCGCGCGCTCGAGTCCGGGCCGAACGACGTGACGACCGTGCAGACCGATGCGCCGACGGTGCGTGATGAATATCTCGCGCGGCTCGACGCGCGCGCGCAGACGTGGCGCGACGTGCTCGCGCGGCACGGCGGCGTGCTCGTGCGCTCCGTGACGACCGACGATCCAGTCGCCGTCGTCCGCGACGTGCTCCGCGCGATCGCGCAGCCGTCCGAGGGAGAGGCGCGCGGATGAGCTTCGTCGTCCCGCTCGGACTGCTCGTCGCGCTCGCCGTGATCGGCCCCCTCGTCGCGCACCTCTTGCGACGCCGGCGCCCGGAAGAGCGCCCTTTCGCCGCTGCGCGCTTCGTCCCCCCCGCGCCGCCCGTCGCGCGTCGTCGCGCGAACCTCGAAGACCGGTGGCTGCTCTCGATCCGCGCGCTCGCCATCCTGCTCCTCGCGCTCCTCGCAGCCTCGCCGCTCGTGCGCTGCCAGCGCATCCGACTGGATCGCAAAGGGGGCGCGTCGGTCGCGATCGCCATCGTGATCGACGACTCGATGTCGATGAACGCGCTCCTCCCCCCGGAGGCCCGACGCGGCGGTGCGACCACGCGCTTCGAGCTGGCGATGGTCGCGGCGCGCGAGCTCGCGTCGTCGCTCCAGAGCGGTGACGCCACGACGATCGTCCTCGCTGGTGGACCCGCGCGGGTCGCCCTCGCGCCGACGCAAGAGGCGACCGCAGTGCGCTCGACGATCGAGTCGCTCGCGCGCCTCGGCGCGTCCGACCGCGCGACGGATCTCGACGGCGCAATCAAGATCGCGGCCGCCGCGCTGTCGGAGCTCCCGCAGCCCGACCGACGCATCGTGCTCTTGTCCGACCGGGCCGACGGCGATCCCGGGGGGGCACCGCTCGCCAGCCCCGAAGGGAAAGGGATCGCGCTCGAGGTGCCGATCGACGCGCTCACCGCGCCGCCGCCCGCCGGGCTCGCCGACTGCGCGGTGCTCTCGGCCACACCGGAAGGTGACACGGTGCGCGCGCGGCTCTCCTGCGCGCTCGCCGGAGGGCCCGTCGGCAGCCGCTCCGTCGAGATCGTCCTCACCGACGCAGCGACGACCCGCGTTGGCATCGCGGCGCTCCCTCCGAGCCCGCCGGCCGCCCCGCTGACATTCGATGTCGTCGTCCCAATCGCGGGAGGGGACCCTTTGGGGAGGGGCCCGAGCTCGCTCGATCGTCAGAAAGCGCCTGCGCTCGCGCCCGAGGCGGGCAGACCGAAGGCCTTTGCGCGGCTCACGGGTGGCGCGGACGCGCTCGCGCGCGACGACCTCGCGCCGGTGCTCGGTGCCGCGACCGCGCCTGCGCTCGCGGTGGTGGTCGGCGAGGGAGGCGCCCTCGACGAGGTCGTCGCGACGGGCGGCGCGCCGATCCTCGAGCGAGCGTTGAACGCGCTGCAGCCCGGCGTCCCGATTCGTCCGATCCCGACCATGCCTGATCGCGACGTCGATCTGGCGCCTTTCGCGGGCATTGCCGTCGACGACCCCGCGGCCTTCGGCCCCGAGGCGCGCACGGCGCTCGCCGAGTGGGTCGAGCGCGGCGGGGTCCTCTTGATCGCGCTCGGGCCGCACGCAGCGTCTCCGCAGCTCGGCTCTTCGTTCGAGCCGTTCCTCACGCGCCCCGTCCGGTGGGAGCGGCTCACCGGGGCGCTCGGGATCGATCCGGGAAAGGCCGGACCGCTCGGCGACGGGGTCGATGCGCCGAAGGACCTCGCCCCGAAGGGACGCGCGCTCCTCGATCGCGAAGACGAGAACCGGTTCGTCACGCGCGCAGCGTGGACCAACGGCGGGCTCCTCTTCGCGACGCGTGCCATCGGCCAGGGCGAGGTCTGGATCACGACCGTTCCCTTCGCTCCCGAGCTGAGCGATCTCCCGATCAGCCCCTCGTTCCTCGCGCTCCTCGACGCGTTCGTCTCGCGCGCGCGCGATCGCGGCGCCGGCGCACGTTTGACCGTCGGCGAGGGTTGGACGGTCGGGCCGAACGATGCGCTGGAGGTGGTGCGGCTCGACGATCACGGCGCGCCGATCTCGCCCAGTGAAGGCGGGGGCCCGCTCGCGGTCGAGAAGCTCCCGGACGGGCTGCGCGTGAGCCCGGCCCGCGTCGGCGCGTACCTCGTCTCGATCGCGGCCAAGGGGAGCGAAAAGCGTCTCGACGTGCGCGCCGTGGTCCCCTCGCCCTCGGAGACCGAGCTGCGACCGCGCGCCGTCGCGCCCGCCGTCGCCACCGGCACTGCGAGCGGTCTCTCGCGCACGCGCGCGGAGCTCGGGCCTTACCTCGCGTTCGCGATCGTCGCGCTCGCCGCGATCGAGCTCGTCGCGCGCGCGATCCGCGCGTTCACGCGCCGCGCCGACGACGCCGCCGAGACCGCTCCGACCTCCGAGACCGCCTGATCAGCGCGAGAGCGCGAAGATGGCGCCGCCGATGACGCCGAGCGCCACGAGCGCGCCGAGCACGTAGAGCGCGATCGGACGATCGGAGAGGCCGGCGGGCTCCATGGCGGCGTTGTCGAAGGCCGCATCCATCGCCATGCGCGGATCGGGCGCGGCCATCGGCGGAGGAGCGCCGCCGCCGAATCCCCCACCGAAGGCGTTCGGCGGTGGAGCGCCCTGGGGCGCACGCGGTGATGCGAACGGGTCGGCCGCGAACGGATCCGCGACGACGACAGGCGCTGCCGTCGGCGCGCGCGCGCGCGCTTCCTCGACGAGCCGCTGCAGCTCGGGCAGGGGCGTGTTCGCCCAGGTGTGATGATCTCCCGCGAGCCCGAACGCGCGACCGAACGCGTCCGCGAACGCGCCGACGGTGGACGTGCGCATCTCCGGCTTCTTCGCGAGCGCGTCGTCGACGACGTCGTCGAGCGCGGCCGGGATCCGCATCTCCGGTACGCAGGTGCTGATCGGCGGCGGATTGCGCGTGAGGATCGCGAGGAGGATCGAGGGACCGTTCGTCCCGTCGAACGGCACGCGCCCGACCAGCGACTCGTACATGATCGCGGCGAGCGCGAAGACGTCGGCGCGGTGATCGAGGCTCTCGGCGCCCTGCGCCTGCTCCGGGCTCATGTACCAGGGGCTACCGATCGTGGTGCCGAGGCTCGTGAGCTTCGTGCCGGCGCGGTTCTTGTTGATGCGCGCGGAGCCGAAGTCGAGGATCTTGACGACGTCTCCCGCGGCCGTGCCGCAGAGGAACAGGTTGTCGGGCTTGAGATCGCGGTGCACGAACTCGCGCCGGTGCGCCTCGTCGAGCCCGATCGCGACCTGCGCGAGGATGCGCACGAGACGCGCCGGGTCCACCTTCGTCTCGCGGCGTAGGACTTCGCGCAGCTCCTCCCCCTCGAGGAACTCCATGACGAGGATGAACTGGCCGTTCTCGGCCTGCTGGAAGTCGAGGACCTTGACGATGTGATCGTGCGGCAGGTCCTTGCTGATCTCGTACTCGCGCTTGAACCGCTCGAGCGAGACGGGATCGCGCGCGACCTCGGCGTGCAGCACCTTGATCGCGACGCGGCCGTCGACCATCGCGTCGCGCGCCTCGTAGACGCGCCCCATGCCGCCGTCCGCGACGATGCGGCGGACCTCGTAGCGACCGCACAGCTGCGTCCCGAGCAGTCGATCCTCGGGATCGTGCTGCGCCGGAACGTTCTCGTGCGGGAGGAGCCCGCCGCCATCGTTGGCGCAGAACCCCGCGTCTGCGGGGTAGAGGCGATGGCAGTTGGGGCAGGCCTTCACGTGATGTCGCCGCCGCTTCTCGTCTCGACGAAGGTGTCGGTCAGACCGTCGGCGGGATCGACGGGGTCGAGTCCACGTAGAGAAGCCGGTTGCAGGACGGGCACTGCTCGAGGATGTCGGCCCGAGCGATGCGTTGGGCCAGCTGCGGCGGGATGCTCATGTTGCAAGCCCTGCAACGGCCTGCGACGAGCTGCGCGGCGCCGGAGTTCCGCTTCGCGCGGATCACGTCGTACTTGCGAAGGATGGGCAGAGGGAGCTGCTTCGCGATGACGTCGCGGGCCTTCGCCTTCTCACCACGCTCGGCCTCCACCTGCTGCAACTTCGTGGTGATCGCGCCTTCGGTCTCGCCGAGGCGCGCGCCGTAGGCGGCTTCCTGCTCCTCGTGATCGAGGATCGCCTTGCGGAGCTCGTCGAGCTCGAGCGAGCGCTTGCCGACCATGTCCTCGACGTCGCGGAGCAGCTTGCGCGTCTCTTCGAGCTCGCGCTGGACGGCGTTCTGCTCCTTCTCGTTGCGCGTGCGATTCAGCTTCTCGCGCGACCGCTCGAGCTGTTGCTGGAGGACGCGGCCCTCCTGGATGCGGGTGCCGCGATCGCCCTCGATCACGTCGTACTGCTGGCGCTCCTGCTCGATCTGCTCCCGGACGCGGCTGAGCTCCTTCTTCGCACCTTCGAGCGCCTCGCGCTCCTTGACCAGCTCCAGATCGAGCTTCCGGATTTCCTCGTCGACGACGATGAGCTCTTTCAGGACGTCGAACTGGTCACGGACAGCAGGGTTCAAGATTTCCTCGCCAAAAGAATGCTGGGAGACGGTGCTGGGGAGACGGCCGAGAGGTAGGCCCACCTGGACTCGAACCAGGAACGGCCCGGTTATGAGCCGGGAACTCTGACCTCTTGAGCTATGGGCCCTCATGGCCTGGCGTCTTCGAATAAGCTCGGGCGGAACACCGCTCGAAAATCGCTTGTCCTCGCGCGCGTCTAGAGCTGACGAGAGGGCAGGCGATCCGCGGCGGAGGGTAGTCCAAAGGGGACCTTGGGGGAAGCCAGCGTGGGACACGGACGGATCGAACGAGGTTGGTTCCTCACCACCGGCACCATCGGCGGACCCGGCGCGGTGCTCGATCTGCCCACGACGGCGTTCGGCCTGATGCCGGTGCGGCTCCCCATCGCCGTGCTGGTGCTCGAGCACGCACCGCCGCTCGCCGGGGGAGAGGGAGCGATCACGCTCGTCGACACCGGTTGGGGCGCCGCGCAGGTCGAGGATCCCGTCCACGCGCTCGGCGCCGCGACGATGCTCTTCCTCGGCGTGAAGGCGAAGCGCGGCGACGACGTCGCGTCACAGCTCCGCGCGCGCGGGATCGATCCCTCGCGCGTGAAGACGATCATCGCCACGCATCTCCACAACGATCACGTCGGCGGCCTGGTCGACTTCCCCGATGCCGAGGTCGTCACGACCGAGGCCGAGCTGAACAGCGCCCTGGAGCGCGGCACGGTGCACGGCTTCGACGTGGACGCGCTCGCGAAGGTCGGTCGCTTCACGATGCGCGCCGTCGACGGCCCCTCACGCTTCGAGATGCCCGCGGCCGCCGATCTCGGCGACGGTCTGGTGCTCCTCGACGTGCGTGGGCACACCGCCGGGACCATCGCCGTCGCGGCCACGATCGGCGCGTCGACCATCGTGCACCTCGGCGACGCGGCCTACACGCTCGGCGAGGCCCGCCGCGGCAAGCAGTCGCCGCTGGCGATGCGCACGACGCTCGATCTCGATCGCCAGCTCGTCACGTACCGCGCGATCGCGCGCTTGCTCGATCGAGGCGACGCAATCGTGCTGACGTCGCACGATCCGGACTCTTGGGAGTCGGTGCGGGGACGCGTTTTCGAGTGACGAGGTCTAGGGTCTAGGGTCTAGGGTCTAGGGTCCGAGACGAGACGAGACGAGACGAGACGGGACGAGACGGGACAAACGAGGCGGGTGCGGGAGTCTCCGTGTCGCTCTCAGCGGTGACCCTGGACCCTAGACCCTGGACCCTAGACCTCTTCCTCAGCGGGTGATGCGCCCGGGCTCGCTCAGCCGCTCGAGATCGACGTGCTTCACCGTTCCCATCTTCGGGGCGGCGTTGATGATGACGCCCTTCGCCATCTCGAGGACGCGGCCGACGAACGTCTGGTCGGACTCGTAGTACTCCGCGTGCACGGGCGCGACGCGGACGAGGAGGATCGACGGATCATCCGGTCCGGTGAACCAGACCTTCATCATCGGATCCCACAGCTCTTCGGTCTTCTTCTTGTCGCGGACGAGCGACGCCTTGCCGGAGATCGAGATCCACGCTTTGTCACGCTCGCGGAAGCAGAGCACGGCCACGTTGGGGTCGCGGGCGACCTCGTCGACCTTGGGCGCGTGATCGGACGTGGCAAACCACAGCGACGCGTCGTCGTCGCAGCGGACGATCGCCATCGGGCGGGCGCGCGGCATCCCTTGGTCGTCCCGCGTCACGAGCATCGCGGAGCGGAACTCGGCGAGGAGCTGCTTCAATTCGCCCCGCGAGCCCGTGGCGTTCTCTTGGTCTTCGACGGCCGTGGTCTTTTCGCTCATCCGAGGCGGATGCCGCGTCCGCTCGCGCCATCGCGACGCTGCCGCGACGATCAACCCGGTTTGAAGCGGCTGCGGATCTTCTCGACGAGCCCCTGGATGAACGGCCGGTAGGTGCTGTTGCAGATCGATCCCACGTAGCCGTTCGCTCCGAGATCACGCGCGATGCGTAGATGCCGGAGGCCCGGGTAGGCCTTGAAGTACGGCTGGGTGCCGCCGGTGCCGCAGAGCGGGTTCTTCGTCTCGGCGCCGGTGCCATAGCAGTCGTTGCCCTGCGCGGTCGTGGAGCGAGGCGCGATGCACGCATACTGCAGATCGTCGCCGTCGGTGACGTCGCGATCGCCGCCGTTGACCGAGTCGATCGACCGGTCGCCTGCGAACTTCGCAACGCCGGGGCGCGGGCCGATCGACTCCACCATGTGCGGATCGCGCGACGCGATGGGACCCGCGATCTTGGCCCAAGCGGCGGCCGACAGCGGCTGCGGCAGCGGCGTGCCACCCGACTGCAGGAGAGACTGCGGCACCCCCACGAGCGTCGCGACGATGACCATGTCTGCGGATCGTTGCCCGCCAGCGAAGAGCGCATTCGCTCCGACCAGACCGTTCGAACCGAGGACGGCAGGCTTGGTGAACGCGTCGACGTAACGCTGTCGACTCCAGAGGAAGTTGTAGCCGTAGCGCTGGACCTGGTGGAAACCGCGCAGGTTGCGCCCGTCGACGTCCTTGTTCACCGGATCGGTGGCCCAGGGCACCGTACAGTTCGGATCGGAGCCGTTCTCGAAGCAGGAGAAGCAACCGTACTGGGTGTGCAGTTGCATGAACTCCGCGGCAGATTCCGGCTCGAAGTCGTCCGGCACGTCCTTGCACTTCGCCCAGCCGTGCTGCATCTGCCCCTTGCCGTACCCCCAGGGGAGCCAGTTGAGGCCTGCAGGCTTGAGCGAGAAGTCGTTCTCGTCGGAGAGGACGACGACCGCGACGACCGAGTCGGGCCGGAGGAACGCGGCGCGCTGGGCGAGGAGCGTCGTGTCGGTCCCCTCGACGACGATCTTGTTGTTGCCGCACGCGTCGCCGCTGATGCCGAATGTGCAGTTGACCTTCGCCGTCGCATAGGGCGCGGGGTCGACGAGGAAGTGATAGAGCGCCTCCCAGGTCTCCTCGTAGCCGCAGCCGCCTTCCTTCGCGTTGGCGACGACGCACGACGTCGCGACCTGCAGCGACTCGGCGCCGCCGGGATAGCCCTTGAACTGCGCGGTCTTCGTCGTGTCGTAGACCCAGGTGATCGGCGACGCCGCGGCGAGGGCCGGGCACGCGGCGGCGACCGGCTCGGACGTCGGCGACGCGACTTTGTACCCGCCGGAGAGCGTCTCGCCGACGCGCGGGAGGAGTCGTGCCTTGTCGTCGTTCGACGCAGGGAGCCCGGCTTCCGGCGCGCAAGCGCTCGTTCCGTGCGATCCGATCGACGACGTGATCACGCCGACGTGGATGTCGACCGCGTTGCGTGCCGTTCCCGTGATGGGGTCAGGGGTCGGATTGGTGAGCGTCGCGATGAGCTCGGGGACACGGCGGCTCAGCTCGGACTGCTTGTCGGACATCGAGATCGAGTTGTCGATCACGAGGAGCAAATCGAGCTTGTCGACGACGGCCGGCGGCATGGCGTCGATGACGATCGGCACGTCCGGCAGCGACGTGTCGGGGCGCACCTCCGGGAAGCCCTCGTCGGAGACCGAGCTGTCGATCAGTGGCGGGCCGTCGTCCTCGGGATCGATGCCGGTGTCCCGCTGGATGCCGTCGTCGAACCCGACGCCGTCGTCGGTGCACGCCGCACCGTCACAAGCGGCTGGCGACGACGTGACCGTGCCGCCGCATCCGGCGAGAACGACGATACCGATCAGGGCCACACGAGACGCGTACGCCATCTGAATCCTCCGAACGTCGCAGGAGCGACGAACGCGATGCTACCCCGGATTCGTGGAGTCCTTGGCAACCCGAAACCTTACCGACGCGAGCATGCTCTCGCGCAGTGCGTCGTTGCCCTGTGGCGCTCGCCCTGCCGTCGGTCAGGGTCTGAACCGACTGCGGATCTTCGCCGCGAGCCCCTGGATGAACGGTCGATAGGACTCGCTGCAGATCGAGCCGACGTACCCGTTCGCTCCGAGATCGCGCGCGATGCGTAGGTGCCGAAGGCCGGGATAGGCCTTGAAGTACGGCTGGATGCCCGTGCGGGCGCAGAGCGGGTTCTGCGTCTCGGGAGCGGCGCCCTCGCAGTCGTTGCCCGCTCCGGCCGTCGAGCGCGGCGCGATGCAGGCGTATTGCAGATCGTCGCCGTCGGTGATGTCGCGATCGCCACCGTTCACCGGATCGATCGTGCGATCGCCCGCGAACTTCGCGACCCCGGGGCGGGGCGCGATCGACGGCACCATGTGCGGATCGCGGACGCCTCGTGGGCCGACGATCTTGTCCCACGCAGCGGCTGCGAGCGGCTGAGGAAGGAGCGCGCCACCCGACGTCGTGAGGAGCGCCTGCGGTACGCCGACGAGCGTCGCGACGATGACCATGTCCGGTGAGCGCTGGCCGCCGACGAACAACGGGTTCGGCGCGAAACGGCCGTTCGAGCCCGCGACGTACGGCCGGATGAAGGCCTCGACGTAGCGCTGCCGACCCCAGAGGAAGTTGTAGCCGTAGCGCTGCACCTGGTGGAACGCGCGCATGTTGCGGCCGTCCACGTCGTTGTTCACGGGATCGGTCGCCCACGGCACTCGGCAGTTCGGATCGGCTCCATTCTCGAAGCAAGAGAAGCAGCCGAACTGGGTGTGCAGCTTGTCGGACTCGTCCGCGGAGTCCGGTTCGAGGTCGTCCGGCACGTCCACGCACTTCGCCCACCCGCGCTGCATCTGCCCCTTGCCGTAGCCCCACGGGAGCCAATTCAGCCCCGCAGGTCTCAGCGACGCGTCGTCTTCGTCCGAGAGCACCACGACGGCGACCACCGAGTCGGGGCGCAAAAAAGCCGC
>JBKJQC010001149.1:0-3862 GCA_046593995.1 Polyangiales bacterium | reverse complement strand
GCGGCTCAAGTGGGGGCCGATGCTCGAGGGCTACCTGCAGGGCCGCGCCACGTTGCGGGCCGTGGTGGTGCTCGTCGATGCGCGACGCGGGCTCGAAGACGACGACTTCGAGCTCCTCGAGTTCTGCGCAGCGGAGCGCCCCGGCAACGCCGACGTCGCGACGGCGATCGTCGCGACGAAGCTCGATCTGCTCCCGAAGGCGAAGCGCAAGCCGGCCCTCGCGGTCATCGCGAAGGACGCCGGTCGTCGCGTGATCGGGTTCTCCGCCGAGACGGGCGAGGGGCGCATCGACGTGTGGCGCGCGATCGATCGTTGGGTCCGTGGAGACCCCGCGTGAGGGTGCTCGTTCGCGCGATCCTCGTCGCAGGGGGCGCCGCCGCCCTCGCGCTCGTGGTCCGCGACGGCGTCGCGACGCGCGTGCTCCCGCTCGTCGACGCGCCGACCCGACTCCTCGCGGGTGCGGCCGCACGGCTCCCGCGCGCGCACGCTTCCGCGCACGCTTCGCCGAGGGTCGCCGCGGTGACGACCTCGATCTCGACGGGGGAGATGCTGCCAATCGCGCCACCGGCCGTTCCGCAAGGACCCGTCATCCTGCCGATGATGCCGAACGCTGCTGCCAAGGTTCCTGCCCTGCCGGCAGCATCAGCGGCAACATCGGCCCCATCGAAGCAATCGAACGTGATCACGCGCGCCGAGCTCGAGGACGCGATCGCGACGCGACTCTCGGGCGCCCAGGTGTCGGTCGTCCGCGACGACGGCGGTCATCCCCTCGGGCTCGCGTTGCACGGAGTCGGCGTGCTCTCCCGGTTCGGCATCCAGAGCGGGGACGTCCTCCTCCGCGCCAACGGCCTACCGCTCCGCACGGGGGACGAAGCCCTCGCGGCGCTCGGAGCCCTGCAGGCGGCGAAGCGCGTGACGGTCTCGCTCCGTCGAGGCACGACGCCCTACTCCGTCACGGTCGACCTCGAGCCCTGACGTTGCCTGAATCGGCGCATGCAGCGTCAGGCGTAGCTCGGGCTCGAAGAACGGGTGCGCGTGAAAGCATCGACGCGAGCCGTGAGCCAGGCCCGGTGACGAAGCCAGGCGTTGCACTGGTCACGCACGGTCGTCAGCAAGTCGTCAGGAACGACGCGCATCGCGGCGCGATAGCGACGGACGGCGATCTCGGCGTTCTGCTTGAGCACGCGCAACACTTCGGTGGTCCCCCGCGCTCGGCGGAAGGCGCTCGGCGCAGTCTCGAGCTCCGACGCTGGGCGCCGCCCGTGCTTCGCTGCCCGCGCGATCCGCGCGCGGAGCGCCTGCTCGTGCGCCTCGTACTCCGCCAGGAACGACAAGAGCGTCCCGCGCGTCAGCGGCTCGTCGGTGACGCGCGACACGGCCTCGCGGCACGCCGTGGCAGCATCCCCCTCCAGCTGACAGAGGGCTTCGACGACTTCGATGCGGGGTTCGCGGTGGGTCCTTAGAAATGCCATGATTTGCTCGCGCCGCCGCGCCGAAACACGGCAGTAGCGGCAGGATCGTCGCTCCGGGACCTCGCCCCTACGCGACCACGTACAACCCCTGTCGCACGAGGCGCGCCAACCCCTTCGCGCGACGCGTGCGCAGACGCGATACGCCGCGATCCAGACCTCCGTCCACAGGTCAAGGCCGTTCGACACCCGCGCGTCACACAGAGTTTTCGTTTGGAGTTACGGAGACTTATTCGACTGTGCACGGCGAGCGCCTGCGAAGTCCGCGCGCCGGTCAACAAGTTATCCACAGCCCATCTCTGCGAGTGGGATGGGCTCGCGGCCGAATCATGCGTCAAGTGGATTCATGGGCGAGGGAACTCGACGGCGGAAGGCAGCCGCGGTACCGACGATCCATGCCCGCGCTCATCCCGGCTGCCCCTGCGTTGCGCTCTGGGATGCTCTCGGCCGGGGCATGCGTCCTGGCCTGCCTCACGGCGACGGTTGGCACGGCGACGGTTGGCTGCGGCTCGGTCTCGCCGCCCCCCTCGCAGCTCCCGGACGCGAAATCCGCGCTCGGGCGCCTCGATGCGACCTACGCGGGCGTGACGGGGATCAGCGGCGCCGCGAAGATCGACTACCTCGGCGAGAAGGGACGGGTCCGCGGCGACGTCTCGGTCCTCGCGAGCGGCCCGTCACGCCTCCGCTTCGCCCTGACCGCCGACGTGGTCGGGGCCGCGGGCGAGGTGGCGTCCGACGGGACCAAGTTCCAGGCCGTGGACGTGAGCTCAGGGCGCTACGTCGTGGGGCTCGCCAAGCCCTGCAACATCGCACGGGTGACGCAGGTCCCGCTCCCGATGCCCGAGCTCGTTCCGATGCTGTGGGGGATGCGACCTGCCCTCGAAGGGCCGATCTCGTGTGACTCGATCTCGTGGAGCGGCGACGGCCACTACGTCGTGATGCTGAGCCGCACGAAGCCGGGCTCCGCCGACGGCGCCGTCGCCCACGAGCTCCACGTGACCCCTTACCCCTCGGATTGGGACAAACCATGGAAGGACCAGCGCCTGCGCCTCCTCGGGGTGAAGGCCTGGGCGATGGTGGGCGGCGATGGTGCGTTGATCTATCGCGTCACGATGAAGGACCATGCGAACACCGTGACCGCGAAGCCGATTCAAGACGCCGACGGACTGAGCCCGGACGTCGCGCCCAGCGGTCCGCAGGTGTCCGTCGAGCTGCCGCGCACGATCCACGTCGAGGTCCCGAGCAAGAACAGCGACGTGATCTTCAAGTACAGCGAGGCGTTCGTGAACCCGCCGCTCGTCGAGGGCGCGTTCCAGTTGGTGCTCAAGCCCGGCGTGCCCGTCGAGGAGTCGCGCTGCGAGTGATGGAGCGCGTTCGCTACGCGATCGTGCGTGAGGATCCGGCCGTGGAGGTCGAGGTCGTGCAGAAGTTCGGCGCGTCCGCGATGTTGGTCGTGGCAGGCGGAGGGTGCACCGCGTTGACGCTGTCGAAGCGGTTCCCCGCGATGATGATCACGGCGTTCGATTCGTCCGCCGAGCAGCTCGCGCATCTCGAGGCGAAGGGTGAGGCCGCCTTCAGGAACGAGGCGGCGGCGCTCAACGTCGGCGACGACTCGCCCGAAGGGCTGAACCAGCGCGGCGCGTTCGACGGCATGTACCGGCTCGTGCGGCGCGCGATCGAGGAGTACGTCGCGAAGCCCGCGGACCTCGCGACCTTCTTCAGACGCGAGACGAAGAACGTCATCCGGCTCGATCTCTGCGAGTCTTGGATCGCGAGCCCGTACTGGCCGATCGCGTTCGAGATGGCGTTCGCCCCTCGCCTGCTCGGCCAGCTGCTCGGGCCGACGCCGTCCGGGCACGCGAAGTGGGCCGAGCAGATCCGGAAGCGATTCGAGGATGCGCTGCGCGCGGACGGCGCTTCGTCGAACCCTTTCCTCCAGCACGCGCTGCTCGGAAAGTACCTCGAGCCGCCGGACTACATGGGGCTCCCCGAGGTGCCGCTGTTCGAGACGATCAAGGGCGGACTGACGGACGTGCCGGACCTCGAGCGGTTCGACGTCATCTCGCTCTCTGGGCTCCTGCACGGGCTCGACGAACGCACGCTCCGCGCGTGGACCTCGGCGCTGAGCCGCGCGTGCGTTCCGGGTGCCCCGCTCGTCTACCGTCAGTTCGCGTCGGGGAAGAACATGCGCTCGTATCTCGAGCCCTGGTTCTCGTTCGACGACGACCTCGGTGCGACGTTCAGCGCGAAGGACCGCGGGCTCTTCTACGATCGGGTCGAGGTCGCGTTCCGCAGCGAGGCCGAGCCGCCTGCGGGTGCGAAGCGCCCGGCGTCCTGGTCCCGTCTGAAGAGCGCCTAGAGCGCCGATCGGTTTGCGCACGCCCGATTGAACA
>JBKJQC010001065.1:0-5238 GCA_046593995.1 Polyangiales bacterium | reverse complement strand
AAAAAGGATCTGCTCAGGCTCTTCGGTCGGACGCAGGGTGTTGCCGACAAGAAGAGCACCATGCCGATCCTGTCCAACGTCCTCGTGCAGGCCGACAAAGACGGATCGCTGCGAGCTTCGGCGACCGACTTGTTCATGGCCGTGAGCACGCACGTGACCGCCAAGGAGCTCATCGAGCGCCTGAAGGCCATGCCCGAAGGTCAGGTGCAGATCAGCGCGACCGAAGGCGCGACGGTGTTGATCAAGGCCGTCGGTGCGAAGCGCGAGTTCCGCCTGCGCGGCATGCCCGGCGAAGATTTCCCGGCGCTCCCGAAGCCCGATGCGAACGCGGCCGAGATCTCCATCTCGCCCTCGACGCTCGCCGATCTCATCGCCCGCACGCACTTTTCGATCTCCGCCGACGAGACCCGTCCGCACCTGAACAGCGCGCTGTTCGAGTGGGAGGGCGAGCTCATGCGCATGGTCACGACCGACGGTCACCGCCTGTCGAAGTACGAGGCGTCCGCCGACGCGGGTCAGAAGGCGAGCTTCTCGCTGCTCGTGCCGCTCAAGGGCATCACCGAGCTGCGTCGCCTCTGCGACGAGATGAAGTCGGAGAAGGGCGCGACCGAAGGCGCGTCGATCAAGATCCTGCGCGGTGGCCCGAACGTGTTCTTCACCACGTCGCGCGGCAGCGGCGACGACTCGACGCTCGCCATCAAGCTCGTCGACGCGCAGTTTCCGCCCTACCAGCAGGTCATCCCGCAGCGCACCGAGAACGCCGTGGCGCTCTCTCGTGTAGGGTTCATCGACGTGCTCCGCGCCATGTCGGTCGCGGCCAGCGAGCGCACGGGGAGCGTCAAGCTCGCGCTCACGAAGGGCGTCATGCGCGTCACGAGCGAGAACCCCGACAGCGGCGACGCGCTCGACGAGATCCCGGTCGACTACGCCGGGGCCGACATGACCATAGGCTTCAACGTCCGCTACATCCTCGATGCGCTCGGCGCGCTCGACGAGGACGAGATCAAGCTCGGCGTGTCGGGAGAGCTCGATCCGGTCGTCCTCGAGCCCGTGTCGAGCCGCCGCTTCCTCGCCATCGTCATGCCGATGCGCATCTGAGTCAGAAGGCTGATGAGCGCGATCGCGCGCCTCGACGTGCGCGGCTTCCGCAACCTGGCGCCGCAGACGCTCACGCTCGGCCCGTCGTTCAACGTCCTCGCGGGCGATAACGGCCAGGGCAAGACGAACGTCCTCGAGGCCATCTACGTGGTCGCAACGTCGCGGAGCTTCCGCACCTCGATGCTCGAGGACCTCGTCGCCCACGGTAGCGAGGCCTGTCGTGTGCGCGCGCGCGTACGGGATGAGCGCCTCGACGAGCGGCTCGGTGATTACGGTCCGACGCGGGAGCAGGCGCTCGCCATCGTCGGGAAACGCCGCTCGGTCCAGGTCGACGGGAAGCGACCAAAAACGCTCGCCTCGTACGCGATCGCCACACCGGTCGTCCTCTTCGAGCCAGCGAGCCTCGTGCTCTCGCAAGGTCCGTCGGCCGAGCGACGCAAGCTCCTCGATCGGGTCGCCGTGCACGTGGCGGCGCGCACCGGGGGCGCCGACGCGCTCGTTCACGACGCCGAGCGCTATCGACGAGCGCACCTGCAGCGAAAGCGCGCGCTCGAACGCGGCGGGGATCCTCGCTCGCTCGACGCGTTCGAGGCGGTCATGGCGGAGCACGGTGCGCGCATCGTCCGTGCGCGCGCGTCCGCCGCTCGCGCGCTCGCGCCATATGCAGAGTCGGTCTTCACGGAGATCGCGCGGAGCGGGCTCACGCTCTCCATCGCATACGCCCCGCGCGCGCCCGACGACGCGTCGGCGTTCGCGTCGATCCTCGCAGCGCGTCGCACGGAGGACGCACGCCGTGGATCGGCGACCGCAGGACCTCACCTCGACGACATGTCGATCTCCATGAGTGGACACCCCGCACGCAAGGTCGCGTCGCAGGGGCAACACCGCGCGATCGTCCTCGCCTTGAAAGGCGCCGAGCTCGAGACCATCCGCGCCGCGAGGGACGTCGAGCCCATCCTCCTCCTCGACGATGTATCGAGCGAGCTTGATCCGTCGCGCAACGCCGCCTTGTTCCGCTTCCTCGACGTGCGCCGCGGACAGGTCGTGGTCACGACGACGCGCCCGGAGCTCGTCGCCATATCGGGTACGCGGAGCGACTTCCGAGTGACCGCCGGGACGGTCGAGCCGACCTGATCCGGAGGGTTCCCGATCCGCTGCCCGACGGCGCTCCTCGATGGCGATTTCGCGCGGCAAAAGTCGGTCGATCCGCGTGGGAATCCCCCCTGGGACGTGGTAGGAAAACCGCCTCGTCGACCAGCGCCGGAACACCCTCCGGAGGACGGCTCGACGACCGATCGAGCTACCGCGATGTCCGACCCGGAGCCGCTGTCCGATCCCAAGCCGCCGAAGACCGCGAAGGCGCCGAAGACCGCCAAGACCGCGAGCGCTCCGCAGGCCGACCCGCAGGATATCGCGCCGAAGACCGAGACCGGCGTCGCGAGTGCCAGCGGCGAGGCTACGACGCAGGTGACCGAGCCGACGGCAGCCGAGACCGCCGCAGCGACGGCATCCCAGGCGCCCACGTCCACCTCGACGGGCGTGGAATATCTCGCGTCGAACATTCAGGTCCTCGAAGGGCTCGAGGCCGTTCGCAAGCGTCCCGGCATGTACATCGGCGACACGCACGACGGCTCGGGTCTCCACCACCTAGTGTGGGAGGTCATCGACAACTCCGTCGATGAGCACCTCGCCGGACATTGCCACAAAATAGGCGTGAGCATCCACTACGACGGCTCGCTCACCGTGGAAGACGACGGCCGCGGCATCCCGGTCGACATGCACCAGAAGGGCGTCTCCGCGGCCGAGGTCGTGATGACGGTCCTCCACGCCGGCGGCAAGTTCGACCACGATTCGTACAAGGTCTCGGCCGGTCTCCACGGCGTCGGCGTCTCGGCCGTGAACGCCGTCTCCGAGCGGCTCAAGCTCGAGATCCACAAGAATGGCTCCGTCTACAAGCAGGAGTACGTGCGCGGAGTGCCGCAGGCGCCGCTCGCAAAGATCGGTCAGAGCGATCGCTCCGGCACGAGGCTCACCTTCAAGCCCGACAGCGAGATCTTCGCCACCCAGGTCGGCGACGTGAGCGATTTCAACCACGAGATCATCACCGCGAGGCTCCGCGAGATCGCGTATCTGAACGCCGGCTTGGTCATCGACTTCAAGGACGAGCGCGTCCCCGGTCGCGATCACGTCTTCCTCTACAAGGGGGGCATCAGCGAGTTCGTCGAGCTCCTGAACAAGGCGAAGGAGCCGGTCCACCCCGAGGTCGTTCACTTCCGCCTCGAGCAGGATCGCGTCGACATCGAGATCGCGCTGCAGTGGAACAACAGCTACGTGGAGCAGATCTTCTGTTACACGAACAACGTCCACAACCGCGACGGCGGCACGCACCTCACGGGCCTCCGCGGCGGTCTCACCCGCACGGTGACGGCGTACGCGACGACGCAGAACCTGCTCAAGGACGTGAAGACGGGCCTCGCCGGCGAGGACATCCGCGAGGGGCTCACCGCGGTCATCAGCGTGAAGCTGCAGGACCCTTCGTTCTCCTCGCAGACGAAGTCGAAGCTCGTGTCGTCCGAGGTCAAGGGCATCGTCGAGAACGTGATCGTCGATCGCCTGGGAGCCTTCCTCGAAGAGAACCCGCCGACGGCGCGCAAGATCCTCGAGAAGGCGATCATGGCCGCCAAGGCGCGCGAGGCTGCGCGCAAGGCGCGCGAGGTCGTGCGCAAGAGCGCACTCGATCCGCTCTCGATCAGCGGCAAGCTCGCCGACTGTCAGGACAAGGACCCTTCGCGCTGCGAGCTGTACATCGTCGAAGGAGACTCCGCAGGCGGCTCCGCGAAGCAGGGGCGTGATCGCAAATTCCAGGCGATCCTCCCGCTCCGCGGCAAGATCCTCAACGTCGAGCGCGCGCGCCTCGACAAAATGCTCGGCTCCGCCGAGATCGGCACGCTGATCACCGCGCTCGGGTGCGGCATCGGCGAGATCGGCTTCGACATCGCGAAGCTCCGCTACCACTCCGTCATCTTGATGACGGACGCAGATGTGGACGGAAGTCATATCCGTACGCTCTTGCTTACTTTTTTCTTCCGGCAGATGCGCGAGCTCATCGATCGCGGGCACCTCTTCATCGCGCAGCCGCCGCTCTACCTGGTGAAGACGAAGAAGAAGGAGATCTACAAGAAGGATCAGGAGGAGCTCGACCTCTTCCTCGTCCAGAACGGCACCGATGGCTTGGTGGTGAAGTCGTCGACCGGGCACATGCTGCTCGGCGAGCCGCTCTACAACCTCGTCATGCGCCTCCGTCGCTTTCGCCATGCGCTCGGCAAGCTCGAGCGACGCGGCGACGCGCGCGTGTTCGCGGCGATCGTCCGCTCGGTCCTCCTCGACGCGGAAATGCTCCGCGATCGCACCAAGCTCGAAGCCTCCTTGGAGAAGATCCGCGCTGCCATCGAGCTCCGCTACCCGGACATCCTCCCGATCAGCATCGCGCTCGGCAACGACAACGAGCACGGCGCGGCGACGCTGGTCGTGCAGTCGCGCTCCGGCGCTGCGGCGCGCACGTCGACGGTCGACTACGACATGGTCGACGGCCCCGAGTGGCAGGAGCTCCTCTCCATCGAGCAGGACGTCCGCTCGATCGGGCCCGCACCCTACACGGCGGGTGAGTCGCCCGAGGCGCAGACGGAGAACCTCGTCGATGCCGACGCGCTGTGGGACTACGTCGACCGCCGCGGCCGCAAGGGCCTCGGCATCCAGCGCTTCAAGGGCCTCGGCGAGATGAATCCGGTGCAGCTCTGGGAGACGACGATGAACCCCGACGCACGCGTGCTCCGTCAGGTCACCATCTCGGACGCGGTCGAAACGGACCAGCTCTTCTCCGTCCTCATGGGAGATCAGGTCGAGCCTCGCCGCCTCTTCATCGAGCAGAACGCGCTCACGGTGAAGAACCTCGACATCTAAATCGGCGAGCACGATTCTCGAACTCGGCGTACGTGATCGATTGAACACGGAGGCTCGGAGGCTCGGAGGCTCGAGAGTCTGCCGATCGCGACGCTTCGAGGCCTGGCTCCAGTCCGTTCCTCGGTGCGATCGCCGGCGAGACGTGGCTGGGTGCGCGCGGCAGCACTTCACGGACCTCCG
>JBKJQC010000958.1:0-2623 GCA_046593995.1 Polyangiales bacterium | reverse complement strand
CCGGTCGGCATCGCGTCGCGCGCGTTCACCACCAGGTTGACGAGGATCTGCTCGAACTGTCCGGCGTCGGCCCGCACCGTCGAGAGCGCGGGGGCGAGGTCCATCACGATCGCGATGTCCTCTCCGATCAACCGGCGCAGCATCGGCTCGGTGTCGGTGACGACGGCGTTCGCATCGAGCGCGCACGGGCGCAGCACCTGCCTCCGGCTGAACGCGAGGAGCTGGCGCGTGAGGGCCGCTGCGCGCGCGCTGGCTCGACGAATCTCCGCGAGGTCCTCGTAGCCAGGGCTCGTCGTGTTGATCACGTCCTCGGCGAGGAACTCGGTGCAGCAGTCGATGACCAACAGCAAGTTGTTGAAGTCGTGCGCGACGCCCGCGGCCAGCTGGCCGACGGCGTCCATGCGCTGCGAGTGACGAAGCTGCTCCTCGACGGCGCGGAGCGCCGTCTCCGCTTCGCGCTGGGCGGTGACGTCGAGGCTCGTCCCGACGTAGCCGAGCACCTTGTCCCCGTCGCGGATCGGCTCGCCGCTCAACGCCGTCCAGGTGGTGACGCCGTCGGATCGGAGGTAGCGAGAGGGCAGCGCGTACGAGCGCGACTCGCGAACGGCATCGTTCACCGCCGTCTTCAGCGCGTCCCGATCGTCCGGGTGCACCGCGTCGAGCCACTTGCGTCCGAGCGCGAGGTGCGAGCCGCCACCCATCTGCCGTTGGAGCTCCGGGTTCGCATAGAGGCAGTTGCCCTCGACGTCGGCCATGAAGATGCCGACCGGGGAGCAGTCGGCCATCGCACGGAAGCGCGCCTCGCTCTCGCGGACGGCGACCTCTGCGACGCGCAAGGCATCATCGATGACCTTCTGCGCACGGAGCTCGCGGATCTCCTCGCTCAGCCGACGTCCTTCGTCGGACTGTTTCTGGCGCGCGCCGCTCGCGTGCGCGTAGCGAACCGCGCGGTCGATGAGGGTCGTGGTGAGCTCGCCCTTCACGAGGAAGTCCACGGCTCCGGCCTCGCTCGCACCGACGTCGGCCTCGTGTGCGCTGTCGGAGGTGAGGATGATGGTGGGGACCGCGCACCCCGCGGAGCGTGCCGTGCGCAGCACCTCGAACCCCGTCACGCCCCCCTCGAGGTGCAGGTCGAGGAGACAGACGTCGTGGCGATTCTCGCAGAGCGCTTCGATCGCGGCGGACGCGTCGGCGATCCACTCGACGCTCGAAGGCGTTCGCATGGCCGCGAGATACCGCCGGGTGATCCGCGAGGCGGTCTCGCTGTCGTCCACGACGAGGACACGGACGAGCGGGTCTGTTTTCAGGGACGTCACACTGCAACTACGGCGCCAGCGCCTCGCGTGTTCAGGTCTACGCGAGAGGATTCGCAAAGGGCCCACCCCCTGGGGGGAGGGCGCTCGTGGTCGCTCCGTGGAGCGGCTCAGCCCTTGAGCACCGAGCGGGCGATCACGATCCGCTGCACCTGCGACGTGCCCTCGTAGATCGTGGTGACGCGGACGTCGCGGAGGTGGCGC
Organism: Polyangiales bacterium; assembly: GCA_046593995.1. Lineage (GTDB taxonomy): Bacteria > Myxococcota_A > Polyangia > Polyangiales > JADJMO01 > JALHOE01. Next base: position 1,106 of record JBKJQC010000958.1, on the reverse strand, counting down.
TCGGCCGCGAACTCGCGGACGTAGCCGTACCCGCCGTGCACCTGGACGGCTCGGTTGCAGATGCGCACGGCCGCCTCCGTGGAGAAGACCTTCGACATCGAGGCCTCCTTGGCGAACGGCACCCCGCGCTCCTTCATCGACGCGGCGCGGAGACAGAGGAGGCGGGAGGCGTCGAGCTCGGTCTGCGAGTCGGCGATCATCCACTGGATGGCCTGGAACTCGGCGATCGCCTTGTCGAACTGCTTCCGGTCCTTGGAGTAGGCGATGGCCTCTTCGTGGGCGGCCGTGGCGATGCCGATCGCCTGCGAGCTGATCCCGATGCGGCCGCCGTCGAGCGCCATCATCGCGATCTTGAAGCCGCCGCCGAGCTCGCCGAGGAGCGCGTCCTCGGGGAGCTCGCAGCCGTCGAAGGTGAGGCTCACCGTGTTCGACCCGCGGAGGCCCATCTTGTCCTCGTGCTTGCCGACGCCGAGGCCCAACGCGTCCTTTTCGACGAGGAAGCAGGAGATGCCCGCGGTGCCGGGGCCGCCGGTGCGCGCCCACACGACCATCACGCCGGCGTGCGCGCCGCTCGTGATCCACATCTTCTGGCCGTCGAGCACCCAGCCGCTCGACGTCTTCTTCGCGGTGGTGCGCATCGCGCCCGGATCACTCCCGGCACCCGGCTCGGAGAGGGCGAACGCGCCCGCGGCGTACGTCCCGTCGGCGAGCTTCGGACAGTGCTTCGCGGCCTGCTCGGGCGTGCCGAACTTCGCGATCACCTCGCCCACCATGTTGGTCACGGCCATGGTCACCGCGGTCGAAGCGCACGCGCGCGCGACCTCGATCATCGCGAGCGAATACGAGACGACCCCCGCCTCGGCGCCGCCGAGCGCAGCGGGGACGTTGACCGCCATGAGCCCGAGATCGGCGAGCCCCTTCAGGATCGCGCGCGGGAAGCGCTCGTGCCTGTCGATGTCGGCCGCCTCGGGCTGGATCACGCGCGTCGCGAAGTCCCTCGCTGTCTGCTGGACCAGGGCCTGCGTTTCGTTGAGGGAGAGCTTCACGGGCGCATTCTCACAGGTTGAACGAGAGCTTCGCCGCGTAGGTCCCGGGGCTCGGCATGC
>JBKJQC010000909.1:0-9097 GCA_046593995.1 Polyangiales bacterium | reverse complement strand
GCTGACTGACGGTAGCACCCGATGCACGGCCGTCCAGACCCTCCGCTTGCGAGCAGGGCGTGCGGGTGCTCGACTCGCAGCCGTGCGCATGCGCCTCCTTGGTCACGTCGTCCTCTCCGCTCTGCTCGGCGCGGGGTGCAGCGAGGACGCGGACGGGCCTGCGCAGAGCACCCCCGACGGCGGCGGCGATGCGCGCGTCGAGCACGACGGTGGCCACAGGGACGTGGCGCTCGACGTCCCCGGCCCCGCGAAGGACTACCCGCAGAAGCTCTCCGAGACGGGCTTGTATAAGGACATCATGAACGGCGTCCTCGCGGACGACGTGCTCGCGTTCACGGTCCGCTACCCGCTCTGGTCCGACGGCGCCGAGAAGCGGCGCTGGCTACGGATTCCGGCGGGTCAGACGGTCGACACGAGCGACATGGACCACTGGACCTTCCCGGTCGGGACCAAGGCGTGGAAGGAGTTCACGCGCGACGGCAAGCGCGTCGAGACGCGGCTGCTCGAGAAGAGGGCCGACGGCTGGCGATTCATCGCCTATCTATGGAACACCAACGGGAGCGACGCGCTCGCCGCGCCGCTCGGCCAGAAGGACGCCGCCGGCACCGCGCACGACGTCCCCTCGCAAGATGATTGCCAGCGCTGCCACCTCGGCGGGAAGGACTTCCTCCTCGGCGTCGGCGCGATTCAGCTCAGCGCCGAGTCGGGCGAAGGGATGCTCACGACGCTCGCGAAGAAGGGGCTCCTGTCGAAGCCGCCGACCGGCGAGTTCTCGCCTCCCGGTGAGCCCGCGGTGCGCGAGGTGCTCGGCTATCTCCACGGCAACTGCGGCGGCTGTCACCAGGACGTCGGGGTATGGGCCGATCGCCGTGCGCTCCGACTCCACGTCCGCGTCGGCGATACGGATCCCACGAAGACACCCGCGTATCAAACGACGATCGGGGTGCAGATGGCGCACGGCGATGCGACGGGGATGTTCGTGGGGGTCGTTCCCGGAAGGCCGGACGAGAGCCACCTCCTCTTCCGCATGAAGTCGCGCGACGGCGTATGGGAGATGCCGCCGGTCGGCACGGAGAAGGTCGACGACGTCGCGGTCGAGAAGATCCGCGCGTGGATCACTTCGCTGTCGCAGTGACGCGCTCACGGGGCGTCTCATCGCTCGTAGACGGCGATCACTTCGCGCACCACGACGGAAAGCCGACCGGCAAGCCGCTCGTCTCGTACGGCGACGTCACGCCGTACGGATGGTCGAGGAGAAACTGCCAGAGCGGCTTGAACTTCGTCGAACCGTCGCTCGGCGCCGCGATCGGCGGCATCACGTGCCCCTTGTCGTGCACGCAGTTCACCGTGAAGTGACCAGCGCCGACGAGCGCGTCGCGATAGGCGCGCGACGCGCTATCGAAGTTGATCCCGAGCGTGTCGCTGGGCCCGCCCCACAGGACGTGACGCTCGAAGTGAGGCGGAACGAGAGGGGCGTCTCTCGTGATCCCATGCAAGCGGGCGCCGCGGCGGGGTCGGGACCCGGCGAGACGGAGTCGCTCGGGGTATCCGCGCCGATACCTCGAGGTATCCGCGCGGATACCTCCGCGGTCGACGACCGCCGAGCGCCCGAATCCATGGCTCCCCACGGTCTCTCGGGGACGTCACGTGTCGCGCGTCGGCCTGCGGCGCCGGAGCGCGAGAACCGAGAGCGCGAGCCCGAGGGCTGCAGACGGCGATCCACGTCCGAGCGCGCCGAAGCTGCAGCCGCCGGCCTCTGGCTCCGCCTGCACCGTGGAGACGCTCACGCAGGACTTCGACGACGGATCGCAGCTGAAGGCCGCGCAGTCGTTCGAGGTGGCGCACGCCTTCAGGCACAGACCGGCGGTCCCGCAGCGGAACGGCGAGCAAGGCTCGTGCTGGCCCTCCTTGTCGATGGAGTCGAGGCCGTCGTCGCTGCACTTGTTGCCGCGCGAAATGCACTTCGAGGCGCGACACTCGAAGCCCTCCACGCAGTGCGCGTCGACCGTGCAGCCCGTGCGGCATCCTTCGTCCCCCGAGGCGCAGGCGTAGGGCGCGCAGGAGGTCGTCTTCGGTGTCTGACACGTCCCCGCACCGTCGCACGTCACGGCCGGCGTGAGGGTGCCGCCCTCGCACTTCGAGGGCGCGCACACCACCGAGGGATCCGCTTTGAACCCGACGCACTTGGTCGTGTCGGTCGCGCCGTCGCACGCGCGCGGCTTGCACAGGTCGCTGCCGCCGTCGTCGCACGGGACGCGCGTCCCGTGCGGCGCGCCGCTCACCGCCGTGCACTTGCCCTTCGCGCCAGCCACGTCGCACGCCTCGCACTGCGCTTCGCACTTCGACTCGCAGCAGACGCCGTCGACGCACTGGCCCGTGCCGCACTCGTCAGCGAGCGTGCAACCGACTCCCGAGACCTTCTTGCAGAAGCCCTTCTTGGCGGCCGTCGCGCACGAGCTTCCCGCGGAGCAGGAGGCCGTCGCGCAGCACACGCCACCGACGCAGAATCCCGTCTTGCACGAGGTGCCGTTGCTGCAGGTGGTGCCGAGATCCTCGATGACGACGCATGCACCAGTCTTGCAGTAGTAGCCGGCCGTGCAGTGCGCGTCGCTGCCGCAGTCGAGGAGGCAGCTCTCCCCTCGGCACGCGTACGCGCCGCAGGACTTCGGCGTGTCGTTGCAGGTGCCCGCTCCGCCGCACAGGCTCGCGTGGGTCTCGATGCCGCTCTCGCACTGGCTCGCGCCGCACTGGGTGGTCACCGGCGCGAAGGTGCACTTGACGGGATCCTTGCCGTCGCAGATCGCGCCGCACGTCGTCCCGAGACCGGCGCCGGTGCAGGCCGCGCGGCCGTTCGTGGGCGTCCCGTAGACCGGGATGCACTCGCCGGCTTTTCCCGCTTGATTGCACGCCTCGCACTGCCCCTTGCAGGCCGTGTCGCAGCAGACGCCGTCGGCGCACTTGCCGCTCAGGCATTGCTTGTCCGCCGTGCATGCCTGTCCTCGCTCGACCTTGGCGAGGCACGTGCTGCCGTCGCAGTAGCCGGTCGCGAGGCACGGCGTGTCGTCGGTGCAGCTCGTCGCGCAAACGCCGGAGATGCACGTAAAAGCGCCGCCGCACGAGCGCGCGTAGTGCGGCGGACCGTCGACAGCGGTGCAGGTCCCGAGCTTCCCGGCGACGTCGCACGCCTCGCACGTACCGGCACACGCCTTGTCGCAACACAGACCCGAGACGCAGAATTTCGACGTGCACTCGCCCGCGGAGTCGCAGGCCTGTCCCTTCGCGAGGAGCTGCAGGAGGTCGACCTCGTCGAGCGACACGAACGAGGAGTCGAAGCCGCCGGTGATCATCACGCTACCGTCGGCTCGGGTCGCCCACGCACCGCGGTGCGCGGGGCGCGACAGGTTGCCGAGCGGGTGCCAGGCGTTCTCGCTCTCGTCGTACAGCGAGGCCGCGAGGGGATTCCCGCCGATCACCACCGCGCGTCCGTTCGGGAGCAACCACGTGAGACCCCCGAATCCGGACGGCAGCATCGCCGCTGCGGGCGACCAGGTGTCCGTCGTCGGGTCGTAGAGGCGCGGCGCAGCGCCGGCCATCAGCACCTTGCCGCTCGGCAGCGTGACCATGATCCCGAGCTGTCCGCCCGGGGTCGCCGCGGCGGAGAAGGTGTTGGTCGTCGGATTGTAGAGCTCCACGGTGCTCACGGGATTGCCCGACCCGTCGACCCCGAGCGCGAACAGGAGCCGGCCGTCCTTCAACGCCACCGCGCGCTCACCGCGTCGGAACGTGAGCTGCGCACCCACCGGACCGAAGAGGCGCGTGGAGCCGTCGTAGCGGTAGCAACCATCCGAGTCCGCGCAGAGGAGCGCGTTGCCATTGGGCAGCGGGTAGAGGCGCGGGCCGTTGCCCGCGTAGACGATCTGTCCCTCGGAGGACCAGGTGTTGGTCGCCGGATCGTACTCGTAGGGGAACGGCCCCGTCTCGCCGACGCCGCCGGCCACGAGGATCCTCCCGTTCGGGAGCAAGAGCGCGGCGTGCGCGGTGCGCGTCTCCGGAAGCTCCGCGCCGAGGATCCACCTGTTGGTGGCCGGGTCCCAGATCTCGATCGACCGGTAGTAGCCGTAATTGTTCACCGAGCCGCCGATCACGACGACGCGCCCGTCGGCGAGGGCCGTCGCGGTGTGATCGACGCGATTGATGTTCATGCGCGCGACGCTCTTCCACGCGCGCGCCGCACTCTGTGTAGTGGCGGTACTCGCGAGCGGCTTCGATGCCGGCTCGGACTTGCAGCCGAGGAAGACCATTGCGACGAGCCACAGGGGAGAGCGGCGACGGCGCGCCGACACCCCGAAGGCCGTGGCGATCGCGAGCAGGAGGAGAGACGGATCGCGCGCGTCGCCGGGCCGCGACACGGAGCACCCGCCGCCGTCGTCACCGGTGGACGCCACGGCCGACGCCGCGACGCACTGCGCGTTGTCGCAGACGGTGCCCGCCTGGCACTCGTCGGACGAGGTGCAGCCGTTGGCGCAGCTGCCATCGACGCCGCACTTGTACGGCGCGCAGGGCGTCGACACGCCGAGCTTGTCGACCGAGGCGAGCGCGTCCTTCGTGCACGTCGCGGCGCGCGCGACGCACGCCGAGTCCTTGCACTCGAAACCTTCCGCGCAATCGCCGGCCGCGCTGCACTTCGTGAGGCATCCCTTGCCGTCGCACGCGTAGGGGACGCACGACGTGGTCTGCGACTCGGGACACGCGCCCTTGCCGTCGCAGCTCGCGGGGAGCGAGTACGTCGACGCGCTGCACGATCCCGCACGACAGGCGACCGACGATCCCGCGGCGAACGCGGCGCAGCGCCCGCGATCGGCGCCGTCGCACGCGAGGGCCTTGCACGCCTCGGCGCCGCCGTTGCTGCACGCCGTGCGCGCGCCGTGGGGTTTGCCCGACACCGGCTGACAGGAGCCGAGCGAGCCGGCGACGTCGCACGCCTCGCACTGCCCTTCGCACCTGGTGTCGCAGCAGACTCCGTCTGCGCAGATACCGTTGCCGCACTCGTCGTCGACCGCGCAGGCGACGCCGAGCTTCTTCGAGCACAGCCCCTTCTTGGTGCCGATCGCGCAGGACTCCTCGGAGCCGCACGCGTCGACCAGGCAGCACACGCCCTCGACGCAGTTCCCGGTCGAGCACGTGTTGCCTGTGCTGCAGGGGACGCCGAGATCCTCGACCTTCACGCACGCGCCCGACTTGCAGTAGTACCCGGACGAACAGTCGCTCTGCACGGCGCAGCTCACCTTGCACGCGGTCGCACCGCACCCGTACGCGCCGCAGGACTTCGCGGTGTCGGTGCAGAGTCCGGTGCCGTTGCAGCTGCTCGTGCGTCGCTCGACGCCGTCCTTGCAGCTGTTCGCGCCGCACGCCGTGGTCCCGGTCGCATACGAACAGGAGAACCGCTCGGTGCCGTTGCACGCGTTCCCGCAGGTGGTACCGATGCCGACGCCGCTGCACAGCGGGCGCGCGCCGTGCGGTGCGCCCGCGACCGGCGTGCAGCTTCCGAACGAACCCGGCACGTCGCACGCCTCGCACTGCCCATCGCACTTCGCGCCGCAGCAGACGCCGTCGACACAGGTGCCGCTCTCGCAGTGCGTGCCGGCGCCGCACGCGAGCCCGTTCTTCCGCTTCGGTACGCAGGTCCCCGCAGGGCAGTAGTGCGTGCTCTGACAGTCGGCGGGCGACGTGCACGCCTCGGAGCAGACGCCGGCCGCGCACGCGGTGTACGGCGCACACGAGCGACCGCCGTGCGGCGGCCCCGAAGCGACCGCCTTGCAGAGGCCTCCGCCGAGATCGCACGCGTAGCACGCGTTCGTGCACGCGCTCTCGCAGCAGGAGCCGTCGACGCAGAAACCGGAGATGCACTCGGTCGCCTTCGTGCACGCGCCGCCGAGCGCTTGCAGCGCGAAGAGCTCGCCCTGGGAGGGACCGCCACCGACCACGAACGCCTTGTCGTTCGCGAGGCGGAAGCCTTGCGCGCGCGATCGCGTCCGTCCGCCGCCGACCGAGATCCAGCTCTCGGTGGACGGCTCGTAGACGTCGCCGATCCCGCTCCCGCCTCCGGCGACCAGGAAACGCCCTCCGGGGAGCGGCACCATCGTCGGATCGCTGCGCAAGTTCGGGATCGACGTCGTGTACGTCCAGAGCTTGGTGGTCGGGCTCCAGATCTCCGCGACCGAGGAGTTGCCACCGACCGCGAGCACGCGGCCGTCCGCGAGCAGGCCGTAGCCGTGGTTCATGCGCCCCTTCTTCATCGAAGCGGCGCCGGCCCAGGTGTTGGTCGTCGGATCGAAGATCGCGACGCCGGGAGTCGGATATCCCGCGTTGTCCATCCCGCCACCGAGCAGCACGCGCCCGTCGGAGAGCACGACACCCGCGCCGGCGCTGTGCACGCCGATGTCCCCCACGTACGTCATCGTGTTGTTGCTCGGATCGAAGACCTCCGTCGAGCCCTCGTACCAACCGCACGCGAAGAGCGCCCGACCGTCCTTCAGGCCGAGGCCCACCCCCTTCTTCCGATCGCCAGGGGTGATGTTCGGTCCCGCCGCCCAGGTGCCGGTGCTCGGGCTCCAGATCTCGGTCGAGGCGTCGGGACCTGCGATGATCACGCGACCGTCGCCCAGCGCCGCGGCCATCGCCTCGTCGCGTGCCTTCGACATGCTGGCCGTCAGCGAGAAGCTGTTCGTCGCAGGGTCGTAGAGCTCGGCGACGGAGGTGCCGCCTCCCATGACGAGGACCTTCCCGGCCTTGGTGAGCGCTGCGGACTGGTTGTAGTGGGACGTCGCCATCACGCCGCCCTCGGTCCACGCGGGGTCCACCGCGATCGGATAGGCGAGCCCCTCCCGATCGAGCTCGGTCTCGAGGGTCCAGGTGGAGGTTCCTTCGAGCAGGCGGACGCGCGCGCTCCGTCGGACCCGATGCGCGTCGATCGCGAACACCGGGGCGCTCTCGATGCGCACGACGCCCTCTACGTCGAGGAGCTGCACACGGCCGTCGTGTAAGCGCACGCTCGAGACCGCGGGACCGACGCGCAGCTCGTAACGTGCGATCGCGCTCGCCCGTGCGCTCCGCAGCACGCGGATCTCCTCCACCTCGCTGCCGCCGTTCGCATAGACGACATCGGTGTCGTCGTCCGCATCGGTCAGGACGATCGTCCCGTCGACGATCGAGCGGCGCGCAGTCGCGCGATGATGGCCGTCGATCTCGACCCAGAAGCCAGCGCTCGTCTCGATCAGCAACGGCGTTCGTGCGTCGGTCGGCAGCGTGGAACGAAGGGCCCGCGCACGGCTCCTCGCGAATCGAGTCTCCGGATGGAGCGCGCCGAACGCCCCGAGCGCCCGCAGCTCCGCGACGACGGTGGCGCCGGTCGCGACAGTCGCGCCGGTCGCGCCGGGCGGCGGGGTCCCGCCGTGCGAACAGGCCATCAGCCCCGTGCACCCGAGCGCGAAGCTGTGAAATGACGGCATTTCTCCACACTATCAGACTGCCGAGCGCGGCCGTGGCGCTGCTTGTGTCGCGAATGAAGATTGTTCGAAATCGTGCGGGAATCGCTCCTCGAAGTTCCGTCTCGCCGCAGTCTGGACGGCAACGGCGACATCGGATTTTCCGGTTCCGCGACGCGGGCAGCGTCTCTCGCGCCGTGAGCTACGGGTTGCGATCCGAGGCGAGAAGCCATCGCGGTTTGCTCGTCGAGCCGCGCGGTGCCGAGCATCACCTCATGCGGTCGGTGCCCCCCTCGACGCGCGAATGCGCTCCGCCACACAGCCACGCTCCGGATCATTCCGGACACGCCGATCGACGGTTTCGAGGCGAAGGGCTGTCGCGTTCCTCCCGTTGCGCTGCTCTACTCTCTCCTTGATCCAGCGCATCGCGTTCGCTTCGCTCTCGATCCTGACGATGCTCTCGTGCTCGTCGCGCGCTACCCGCTCGGAGGCGCCCGTGCGGCTCGGGGCCTCGTCCACGTCGTCGCCGGTCTCGGAGACGATCGCCGCGACCGCCCGCACACCCGTGCGCGTCGGCGTGCGCGAGGGTTTCGTGGAGCTGAGCGCGCTCGACCTCCGGGATGTCCGCGGGCTGCGTCACGGGACGTGGACGACGTTCGTGGACGCGCTCGACGACGGCGACGTGATGCACTTCACCGCGGGGGAGATCTTCGAAGAGACTCGGGTGCTGCGGACACCACGCGCGTCCCACGTCTCGCGCTACGTCGTCACCGTCGGGAAGGACATCGAGACGGTCCGCGTCCGCGAAGGGTACGTCGAGGCCGTCGACGCGACGGGCTTCGTGCGCGTGTCTGCCGCTCCCGCTTGGGCGCGCGACGCGCAGGGAACACGTCGCTGGGCCGCGGCGACCGTCGCGCGCGACGCCGTGGATCGATATACGGTGACGTGGTCTCACGACCTCGCTGGGTTCGTCGCGCCGATCACGATTGACCCAGCGTGGAGCGTGGTCGCGAGCATGAAGGAGGCGCGCGACGGCGTGCAGTCCGTGCGCCTCGTCGACGGCCGCATCTTCGTCACCGGAGGCGTCGATGCGACCGACAACCTCGTCGCCGGCACGCAGTCGTATACCGCAGCGACGAACACCTGGGCCGACGAGACCGCGATGCCCTCCGGCGGCTGCGGCTACCAGTTTCCGATCCGAGCGAGCAACGGAAAGGTCATGGCTTGCCGCGGCGAGCTCTACGATCCCGCGGCCAAGACCTGGGTGAGGAACACGCAGATCCGCATCGATCCGACGGTGCTCTTGCCGGGGGGAAGACTCGGCGTCGTCTCGGGGGATCTGATCCAGCTCGTCAACGAGTCGAACATCTTCGACTACGAGTTCGTCACAGCGCCGGCCGGCTTTCCCTATGGCGAGTTCGCCGCCGCCGCCATCGGCTCGAAGGTCTACGTCCTCGGTGGTCGGGACACGTCGCTGCGCGTGCTCTCCACCTTCTTCGTCTTCGAGGTGTCGACGAAGACCTGGACGCGGCTCCCCGACGTCCCGGCGCCGCGGTTCCAAGCGACCGCCATGGTCATGCCGAGCGGCAAGATCATGGTCTTCGACGGGTTGG
>JBKJQC010000854.1:0-4581 GCA_046593995.1 Polyangiales bacterium | reverse complement strand
AGGAGGTCGACGCGGGCCTCGCCGGCAAACCGAACGCCGGGGGCGAGGCGATGCTCCGCGCAGAGAAGGCGCGCGCGCTGTGGAAGCAGGGGAAGAGCGGCCCGGCGAAGACGGAGGTCGACGCGGCGCTGAAGCTCGATCCGAAGAACGCCGACGCGATCACCCTCAAGGGGCAGATCAAGTGACTCAGTAGCGCGCTCAGCGCATGTACGGGCCGGACGACGGTCCCGAGCTCGCGGGGCCGGGGCCGGACTGCGGGGTCTGGGTCTGCGCGCGGATCGCCGCGTTGTAGACGTGTCCGAGGTGGTGGATCGTGGCGTCGAGCGAGGCCGGATCGAAGATCGGCGGCCCGTAGGTCGTGGCGACGAGACCGCCCGGACGGAGCTCGAGGATCCCGCGCCAGCTCGTCATGATCAGCCACTGACGGAGGCCGACGGGGAGGGCGGCGAGCCCCTCTTCGCGGGAGGGGGTCTGGATCTCGCAGTGCGCTTCGAAGATCGCGTCGCCGATCGCGCCGCGGACGCCGCGTCCGTACGTGCGGCGGAGGAACTGATCGCGCTCGCGCCAGCGCCAACGACCGAGCGAGCGCGGGGTGCGGCGCGGGTTGATCGGCGCGCCGCGCAGCTCCTCGACGGCTTCTTTCTGCATGCGTGAGCGGACGGCGGCCCGATAATGCAGGCGCGGCGAGAGCAGGAACGAGAGGACGTAGTGACCCTCGTCGTCGTGCGGCTCCTCCGTCTCGGTCTCGATGATCCACACCTGCGCGTCGCCGAAGCTCGCGCGCACCTCGCGGATGACGCGCGTGGGCTTCGAGAGGAACACGAACGGCGCCCAGCTCTGGTACCAGTCCGCCGTCGGTCGCGCGCTGTACTCGTAGCCGCGCGCGTGCGCCCACTGGGCGAGCCGTTGCTCGAGGTCGACCTGCTCGCGAGGGCTCGCTTGTTCGAGCAGACGCGAGTCCCAACCCGGCGGCGGCGGCGGATACATGCTCATCGACGAAGAAGCCTAACAGGGTGGAAGCTCACCTGGGATCTCACGCGCGTCTCATGCGGGGGGCGCCGTGACGACATGCCCGTACTGCGTCGCGGCCTGGACGATCTGCGCGACCCAACCGAGCGTGCCCTCGAGCGACGGCGCGTCGAAGCCGCTGCGATCCCAGAACGTGACGACGAGGCCCTGGCCGCGCACCTCGAGGATCCCTTTGAAGTGCCCCTGCAGGAGCAGCTGCCGCAGGGGGAGCGGGAGGGCCGCGTTCGCCTCCTCTCGGTTCGGACCCGCGACCTCGTACTGGTGCTCGAACGTCGGATCGCCGAGCAGCCCCTGCTGCGGCTTCTTCGCAGAGAACAGATCGTTCAGGCCCTTGTTCATGTCGTCGAGGAGGCCAGCCGCGCCCTGCTTGGAGCGCACCGCGGCGCGATACGCGAGCCGTGGCGTCGTGACGAACGCCACCACGTGCCGGTCTTCGTGGATGATCTGTTTCGCAGGATCGCCCTCGAAGGTCTCGCATACGACCACGTTCGCGTCGCCGATGACCACGCGCGCCTCGCGACCGACCTGGCTCGTCGGGAAGAGGAACGCGAACGGGTACCAGGCCTGGTACCAGCGGACGTCGCCCTGGGGGACGAGGGTCACGCCGCGCGAGGCAGCCCATTCGGCGAGCGCGCGCTCGGTGGCGTAGGGATCGGGTGCGCCGGGCGGCGGGGACCAGCCTCCTCCGGGAGGCGGCGGCGGGTAGTCGGCCATGGCGCGAGGGTAGCGCACCTCGCTCGATTGACCTTGATCGAGCGTCGACCTACGAGCCAGCTCGATGGAATTCGAGCTCCAAGAGACGCACCGCCAGCTGCGCGACGCCGTGCGTGACTTCTGCGAGAAAGAGGTCCGGCCGCACGCGATCGAGTGGGACAAGCAGGAACGCTTCCCGAAGGAGATCGTGCCGAAGCTCGCCGAGGTCGGCCTGCTCGGTATCCGCATCCCCGAGGAGTACGGCGGCGCCGGCATGGACACGACGGCATATGCGATCTGCGTCGAGGAGTGCGCGCGCGTCGACGGCTCCCTCGCGCTCACCGTCGCGTCGCACAACGGGCTCGGCACCGGGCACGTCCTCAACTTCGGCAGCGAGGCGCAGAAGCAGAAGTACCTGCCGAAGGCGGCGCGCGGCGAGTGGCTCGCGGCGTGGGGCCTGACCGAGCCGGGCAGCGGCTCGGACGCGGCGGGCATGCGCACGACGGCGGTCCGCGACGGCTCTTCTCCTGACGGGGATTGGATCATCAACGGCACCAAGATGTTCATCACCCAAGGGTCGGTGGGCGGCTTCTGCGTCGTGCTCGCGAAGACCGCGCCCGAGAAGAAGCAGAAGGGGATCACCGCCTTCATCGTCGAGCACGGCACGCCGGGGTTCCGCGCGTCGAAGCACCTCGAGAAGCTCGGCATGCGCTCGAGCGACACGGTGGAGCTCTCGTTCGAGAACGTGCGCGTCAGCGACGCGCAGCGCCTCGGCGACGAGGGCATGGGGTTCGTCGACACGCTGAAGATCCTCGACCGCGGTCGCGTGTCGATCGCGGCGCTCTCCGTCGGTCTCGGCCGCGGCGCGCTCGAGCTCTCGATCGCCTACGCGAAGGAGCGGCAGCAATTCGGGAAGCCCATCGCCGACTACCAGGCGATTCAGTGGATGATCGCGGACTCGAAGGTGGATATGGATACCGCCGCGCTCCTCACGTATCGCGCGGCGTGGCTCGCCGATCACGGCCAGCCCTTCTCGCGCGAGGCGTCGATGGCGAAGCTCTTCGCGTCGGAGGCCGCGACGCGCGTGTGCAACCGCGCCGTCCAGATCCACGGCGGCTACGGCTACACGCGCGAGTACCAGGTCGAGCGCCACCTCCGCGACGCGAAGCTGTGCGAGATCGGCGAGGGCACGAGCGAGGTGCAGCGCATGGTCATCTCGCGCCACGTGCTCGGCGGCTGATGCCCAACCTGCCGCCGCAGCGCTGGTAGGGGTCGCCTTCGGGCCGGAAGGCGGGTGCGCCGTCCCCTGACCGCACCGCGCGCGCAGCCTTGCGCGCCCCGCACTGCAAAGTGGAAAAAGTGCCGCGAATGGATACACCATTGAAACGAGCCGCCAGGTTAAGGTGCGTGGGTGCCGCGTCCTGGCGAGGTCCTCCTCGGGAAGTATCGTGTCGAGCGTGAGCTCGGACGCGGTGGGATGGGCTTTGTCGTCGCGGCGCGACACATCGAGCTCGACGAGCACGTAGCGATCAAGTTCGTGCTCGGTGAGCACGCGCAGCAGGGCGAGGTCGTCGCGCGGTTCATCCGCGAGGCGAAGGCCGCGGCGCGCATCCGCAGCGAGCACGTCGCGCGCGTGAGCGACGTCGGTCGACTCGAGACCGGCGAGCCGTACATGGTGATGGAGTACCTCGACGGCCGCGACCTCGAGGGCGAGCTCCAAGCACGCGGGGCACTGCCGGTCGAGGAGGTGGTCGACTGGATGCTCCAGGCGATGGAGGCGATCGCCGAGGCGCACAAAAACGGCATCGTCCACCGCGATCTCAAGCCGGCGAACCTCTTCCTCACCAAGCGCGCAGATGGCAGCGCCTGCGTGAAGGTCCTCGACTTCGGCATCTCGAAGTTCACCGCGAACGACGGCAGCACCGGAGGCGGCATGACGCGCACGCAGGGCATGATGGGCTCGCCGCTGTTCATGTCTCCAGAGCAGCTCGCCTCGGCCAAGGACGTCGACGTTCGCACCGATGTCTGGGCGCTCGGTGTCATCCTCTACCAGCTGCTCACTGCGCGTTTTCCCTTCTGGGGCGACACGCTTCCGCAGCTCGTTGCGCAGGTGTTCCACGCCGAGCCGACGCTGCCGCGCGAGCATCGGCCCGACCTGCCTGTGGCGCTCGAACAAGTGCTCCTCCGTTGTTGCACCAAGGCGCGCGAGCAGCGCTACGCCCAGATCGCCGAGCTCGCGACCGCGCTTGCCCCGTTCGCGTCCGAGGAGGGCCGAGTCTCGGTCGCACGGATCCAACGCACGATCGGCACGGCTCCCGGCACGACAAGCGCGTCTCAACCCGCGCTGACGACACCGGCTCCCTACTCGCTGACCGAGATCGTGAGCCCCGCACCGCTGACGCAATCGTCGGGAACCCAGGTGGCCACGCAGTCGTCGTTCGGAGGAACCCTGCCTCGAGAGCCCGCGAAGAGGGGCTCGAAGTCACTGATGATCGGCGTGGTCGCCGCGGTGGTGCTTGCAGGGATCGGTGCGGTGGCGTTGGTGATGCTGAACGGACCGAAAGGGGACGCACAGAGCGCCGGAGGCCCCGCGACCGGGACCGTCGCCACGAGTGAGGTCAAGAGCAAGCCGTCGGTCACGAGCGTGGCCTCGGCCGAACCTCCGCTGGGGGCGAGTGCTCCCGCGGTGAGCGCTCCGATCGCGAATGTCGCGCCCATCGCGTCCGCTGCCTTGGTGCCCAAGCCGGCGGCGACGACCACCCTACTCGCGACCAAGCCGACCACGACCAAGCCGGCGATCACCAAGCCGACGACCACCAAGCCGACGACCACCAAGCCGACGACCACCAAGCCGACGAC
>JBKJQC010000457.1:0-10731 GCA_046593995.1 Polyangiales bacterium | reverse complement strand
GTCCGGTGCTCGTGCGGTCGGCTTCCGGTCGCGCCAGCCCAAAGTCCATCAACACGACGCGATTGCCGGGAGCGAGCATCACGTTGGACGGCTTCACGTCGCGATGCGCGAGCCCCGCGCGATGCACGAGCGCGAGGCCCTCGCCGACGCCGATGACGATGTCGAGGACCTCTTCGATGCGGAAGGGACGGCTCGCGCTCCTCCGTCCGAGGAGATGTGCGGCGAGGCTCACGCCGTAGATCCGCTCCATGACGACGTAGTCGAAGCCGCGCCACTCGCTGAAGTGGTGCACGGTGACCATCGACGGGTGGCGCAGGGCCGCGAGCGCCTGGGCCTCGCTGCGCAGCCACTCCCGCTCGCGATGCGGCCAGCCGACCTTGATCGCGACGCGCCGATGGAGCACGCGATCGTAGGCCTCGAAGACCTGCCCCATCCCCCCTTCGCCGAGGACCGAGCGCAGCTCGTAGGTCTCGGCGAGCACTTCACCGATCGCGAACGTGTGGAGTGGTCCCGTCGACGTTCGGGCAGACACGGTCGAGCTCTCGGACTTCGCCTTCGGGCGACGGGCCGGTTGCGTCGTCGAGCTGTCGTTCGACTTCTTGGGCACCGTCGGCGAGCATAACGGATGCGCGATCCGAGAGACGGAAGCCGAACTTTCCATCGGGCTCGCGCCGCGGTAGGGGAGCCGTCGCCATGCCGACCCTCACCGAGTCCCTCACCAACGAAGCGAAGAAACCGGCCATCATCGACGACTGCTGCAAGCTGATCGACGAAGAGGTGTCCGACAAGTCGGGGATCTCGGGGCTCGCGATCAAGGCCGGCTACGGGATGGTCAAAGGCATCAAGCCCGGGTTCGTCCGCCAGGTCGTGACGGATCTCCTGCCAGAGTTCGCGAAGGCTCTGGAGCCGATCCACGGCGAGGCCGTCGAGCAGGGCAAGTCGGTCTCCGCGCACATGTCCGCGAACGCCGCGCGCGCCGCCGACGCGCTCCTCGGGATCACCGACGCGAAGGCCAAGAACGCGAAGAGCGGCGGCGTGAAGGGGACCTACGAGAAGCTCCGTCCCACCGCGAAGAAGCACGTCGAGCAGGCGATTCCTCGCCTCGCGAAGCTGATCGAGAAGCACGCGTCCTGAAGCGTCAGGACACGCGCCGGAGCGCGTGGGTCTTCACGATCAGCCACGCCTCGACCCCGTCGGCGAGCGCGAGCTCGGACACCGCCTCCCGCGTGAGCTTCGCGCGGAGCGTCGTGCCGAGCGCGTCGACGTGGACGACCGCGTCCTCGCCGACGACGTCGATGCGACGGACGCGCCCGAGCCACACGTTGCGCGCGGAGATCGCTTCGGGCTTCCGCGCCGCGAGGATGATCTCGTGCGCGGGGAGCACGTAGGTCGCCGGTCCGTCGGCGCCGCCCCGCGGGACCATCACGCGCATTTTCAGGTGGGCGAGATCGCTCACGCGGAGCGAGCCCTCGCCCACGACGCCGACCAGCACGTTGTCGATGGCGAGCTCGGGGACGTCACCCAGCGCCCCCCACGCGGCGTCGAGCCTCCCGGCCGAGACGACCTTGCCCGCGCGGAGGACGATCGCGTGGGTCGCGACGGCAAGCGCTTCGCCGATGTCGTGGGTGACGTGGAGGAGCGGGACGCGCGTCGCCTCACGGACGCGCAGCAGCCACGGCAGGATGCGCGCGCGGTGCTCGACGTCGACGGCGGCGAATGGCTCGTCGAGCAACAGCAGGCGCGGTCCGGTGGCGAGCGCACGCGCGAGCGCGACGCGTTGGCGTTCACCGCCGGAGAGGCTCTTCGTCGGGCGCGAGAGGAGGCTCTCGAGGGCGAGGACCTCGATCGCCTCGTCCATCCTGCGTCGCGCCTCGGCGTCGCCGCGGCGCACGCCGAACGCGACGTTGTCCTTCACGTCGAGGTGCGGGAAGAGCGCGACCTCCTGCGGCACCCAGCCGATGCGTCGCTCCTCGGGCGGGAGGTCGACGTGTGGCCCGAGGAGCGTCTCGCCGAACAATGCGATGCGTCCGCGCGCGCGACGGAGACCGGCGATCGCCTCGAGCATCGTGGTCTTGCCGCTCCCCGACGCGCCGAGGATCGCGACCGACGAGGCCTCGAGCGTCGCCCGTACGGCGAGCGTGAAGGTCTCCTCCGCGACCGTGAAATCGAACTCGATCACGTCTCACGCCTCCGCCCGAGCAGCTCGGTCACGAGCACGGCCGCGAAGGCGACGACCACGGTGATCGCGACGAGCCGCATCGCGCCCGGATCGTCCCCCGTCTGGCTCCGCTGGAAGATCGCGAGCGCGAGCGTCTGGGTCTCTCCTTCGATGTTGCCCGCGACGAGCATCGTCGCCCCGAACTCACCGAGCGCGCGCGAGAATGCGAGGAGCAACCCCGCGACGATGCCCCGCCAGGCGAGCGGCAACCCGACACGGACGAACGCGGACCAACGCGTCGCGCCCAGCGTGCGGGCGACGTCGAGGAGCCGCGGATCGATCTCCTCGAAGGCGCTGCGTGACGAGCGGACGAGCAAGGGGAACGCCATCACCGCGCTCGCGAGCACCACGCCGCGCCAGGTGAACAGCACCTCGACACCGACGGCGTGCAGCGCGCGACCGACGACCCCCGCGGGGCGGAGGAGCTCGAGGAGCAGGAGACCGATCGCCGTCGGGGGCAACACCAGCGGCAACGAGAGCAGCGTCTCGATCGCGGGCCGCACCATCCCGCGTCGGCGGGCGAGGAACCAGGCGCAGGCGATCCCCGGTACGGCGATCGACAACGTCGCCAGGAACGCCGTCGCGAGCGTGAGACCGAGGATCGAGAGGTCGCGCATCACGCGAGCGGAGTGAAGCCGTGCCGGACGAAGACCGCCTTCGCGTCGACGGTCGCGAGCCAATCGACGAACCTGTGGGCCTCTTCGCCGGCGCGGACGAGCGAGGCCACGGGGTAGACGATCTTCGGCTGATCGAGGGGCTCGAACGCGACGCGCACCTTGCGCGACCGCCGCGCGTCGGTCTGGTAGACGATCGCCGCCGCGACGCCGCCGCTCTCGGCGGCGGCCAGCGCAGCGCGCGCGTCGAGCGCGGGGATGATCTCCTTCGCGAGCGCGCTCCAAGCGTTCTGACGCTCGAGCCACTCGCGCGCGTACGCGCCCGCCGGCGAGGTCTTCGGATCGGCCACGGCGATGCGCCCGAGCTTCGCGAGGTCGGCGGCGGACGTCACGACGGCGTTCGACGTCGCGGGCACCACCACGACGATCCGGTTGCCGAGCAGATCGCGACGCGCGCTCTTCGCGACGTGGCCGCTCGCCACGAGCGCGTCCATCTTGGGAGCGTCGGCGGAGAGGAAGACGTCGACGGGTGCGCCGGCCTGGACTTGTCGTGCGAGATCGCCCGATGCGCCCCACGAGAAACGCACCTTGATCGACCGCTTGGTCTCGTAGGCCGTCCCGAGCTCGCCGAGCGCGTCTGCCGTGCTCGCGGCGGCGAACACGAGCAGGCTTTGCCCCTTCGAACGACCACAGGCAGCGTCCATCGAGACGGCCAGCATCCCGAGGAACCGACGGCGTGGAGATCGCACGCGGTGAGCCTACTCCCATGCCCCGCGAGGCGAGTACTGCGGCGTCAGCTGACTACGAGGTGGCGGGCGGCGTGGACGATGCGATAACGTGACGCCGAAAGGGGGCTCTTCATGCTCCGACCCTTCACGTTCCTCTCGGTCTCGATCCTTACCCTCACCCTCGTCGGCTGCGGCGACGACGCGGACACCACGCCCACCACGACGCAGGACACGGGCACCGCCGCCACGGATACGGGGACCGCTCCCGTGGACACCGGCACTGCTGCGACGGACACCGGCACTGCTGCGACGGACACCGGGACGGCGACCGGCGATACGGGCATGGCCGGCGATACGGGCATGGCCGGCGACACCGGCGCGGCCGCGGTCCAAGGGTGCGCCCCGGCGGACTACCCCATCGACGCCTCGAACAACAACCAGACCGTCGAGCCGTGGCAGAATCCCCTCACCAAGCGCTGCATCAAGATCAAGGCCGGCAAGTCCGTCACCTGGAACAGCCCGAGCTTCGTGTCGCACCCGCTGATCGGCGAGGGCGGCACGACGCCGAGCCCGATCGTGAAGACGTCCACCGGCACGACGGTCACCTTCGTGTTCGCGAACGCCGGCACCTTCGGCTTCAAGTGCGAGAACCACCCGACCACGATGCGCGGAGCGATCATGGTCGTTCCGTGAGGTACGGCGCCGCTCTGGTGACTGCGCTCGCGCTGCTCACCCTGAGCGCGTGCAACAAGGAGAAGGGGCCCGACTGCCAGAAGCTCGTGCAGCTGGCCGGTCCCCGACACCTCGAGCTGTCGAACGCATTCGGCCAGAGCGCGCAGGCACCCTCCGAGCTCGAGACGCAAGCTGCGTCCTTCGAGCAGGGCGCGAAGGATCTCGAAGCACTCGACGTGAAGGACGACAGCGTGAAGAGCCTCGCGCGGGAGTACGCCGCCGTGCTGAACAACGCCGCGAAGGTCCGCAGGGACCTCGCGGCGGCGGCGAGCGCGTTGGACCCGGTGGCCCAGGCGAAGGTCCAGGCTTCCGCGACGTCGCTCGTCACCGAAGAGATGCGCGTGAAGGCGAGGATCGACACGACGTGTCGGTGAGCGCTACCTTTTCGCCTGGATGACGAAGCTCCGGATCGCCGTTTCCGCGTTGTTGCTCGTCGCCGCGTGCGAGCCCCGAAAGAAGATGGCCGTGTACACGCCGCCTCCCGCGGCGTCGCCCGCGCCCACGGCAGCCGCTGGCGCACCCCCTCCGGCCGCATCGAACGCGCCGGAGGTCGCCGTCGGACCGGCGTTCACGCCGCATGGTCTCGTCTTCCCGCCCGGCTGGCCCGCCCTGCCGTTCCCGATCCCGGGATTCCCGGCGGGGACCGCGGCACCTGCACCTGCGCCTGCACCTGCGCCCGCACCTGCCCCCGCGCCTGCGCCCGCGCCGACGGCTGCTGCCCCTGCTCCTGCACCTGCACCTGCACCTGCACCTGCACCCGCACCGGCGCCGGCCGCGTGGCCGCCCGGGTCGACCTCACTCGAGGACGGTGTCCTCGCCGAGGTGAACGCGAGACGCGCAGCCGGTGCCACGTGCGGAGCGAAGACGTTCGGTCCCGCGCCCCCGCTCGTCGACAATCCGGCGCTGCGTGCCGCCGCGCGCGCACACAGCAAGGACATGGGCTCGCTCGACTTCTTCGATCACAACTCGAAGGACGGACGCGTTCCCGGCGATCGCATGAAGGCTGCCGGATGGAACGGCGGCACGTACACGGGCGAGAACATCGCCGCCGGCAACGCCACCGCGAAGGGCACCGTCGCGCAGTGGATGAGCAGCCCCGGCCACTGCGAGAACATCATGGACCCCGGCTACAAGTTCATGGGGACCGGGTACTTCTATTCGGCGAGCGCTAAGTACAAGCACTACTGGACGCAGAACTTCGGCGGCCAATAGCCCCCGCCACCATCTCCGACGTCGAGCGCGACGTGCCCATCGATTGAACACGGAGGCACGGAGGCACGGAGGTCAGTGATGTGCTGCCGCGCGCCCCCATCGGCGTCTCGCCGCCGTTGCATCCGACCGAATGCGGAGCCAGGCCTCGGAGCTTCGCGATCGGCAGACTCTCTAATCCTCCGCGCCTCCGTGCCTCCGTGTTCAATCCGAAACCGCGGAGTGTGGTCCAAGAGCCACGCGTGTGGCGTGCGTCAAAAGCGAAAGGGCGCTCGCTGCGAAGAGGAGCGCCCCAGAAGCGTGTAACTGCGTAGCGTTCTACGCGCCTTCGACGTCCTGGTTGGGCGGGGGGAAGGTGCTCTCGATCTTCCCCTGCTCGTCGAGCACGACGATGCGATGAACGGTTCCGCGTGCGAGCGAATGGGCGGCATGCATCGCATCCGCCTTGCTCTCGCGCACTCCCAGCTGACGAGCGGCGATGGCGGCGGAGCCTTCGGCTTCCACCTTCCAGCCGCGAACCAGGGGGCGCACTCGATAGGTCGTGAAGTCCATGGGTGCGAGCGATGCAGTTTCGAGGCCAGGGCGGAAAGGCACGACGCGTCATGAGCTCGCAGCCGCCGTCGCGTCTATCATGGAGGCATGTCGCTGCGCCCTTGCTCCGGATGTCGACGCCACGTGCGTGACGGGGATGTCGACTGCCCGTTCTGCGGGGCGCGTGCGCCGCGCGGGCCTCGACGCTTGGATCCACCGCGACTCTCGCGTGGGGCGCTGATCGCGTTCGCGGCGATCACGACGGCGTGCGGTGGGAGCGTCGACTCTTCCGGTGACGCCGCGACCGACGCGAAGGTCTCCGATGGGCGTGTCGACGACGGGAGCGCGAACGACGCCGCGTTCGACGGCGGCCTCGACGGCGGCGAGGAGGAGGACACCGGCAACATCGCGCCTCCGTACGGGATCCCGCCCGAGGACACCGGCCCTCCGGACGAAGGTGGATCGAACGCCGACTACGGTGCGCCGCCGCCGCCCGACGGCGGATGAAGCGCACGCTCCTGCTCGTCACGCTCTGTTTCGGGTGTCCGCGCGAGCGCGCGAGCTACGACTCGTTGCCCGGGTCGGCGAGCTCGACGAAGGCTCCGGCGACCTCGACCAAGGGTCCGCTCGGTGGCGAGCGTCCGGTGCGCGCGTTCATCCCAGCGAAGACGACCGCGCCCGCGCCCGTGATCCTCGTCCTGCACGGCTACGGGGGTCACGGCGCCGGGCAGCTCTCGTGGTTCGGGCTCGACGAGCGTCCCGACGCGCACGTCGTGGCGCCCGACGGGACGATGGACGGGACCGGCCGCCGCTTCTGGAACGCCGTCGACACCTGCTGCGACTTCGAGCGAACCGGGGTCGACGACGTGAAATACCTGCTCTCGCTCGTCGACGAGGTCGCGGCGCGACACGCCGTCGATCGCACCCGAATCTATGCGGTAGGCCTTTCGAACGGCGGCTCGATGGCGCTGCGCCTCGCGTGTGATCGCGCCGATGCGATCGCCGCCGTCGTGAGCTTCGCCGCCCCCTGGTCGGAGACGACGAGCTGCGCGCTCCCTCCCGGGCGCGTGCCGGTCTCGGTGCGCATGCTCCACGGCACGTCCGATCCCGTGGTTCCCTTCGGCGGCGGCGGGCTCGTGAAAGGCATCCACCCGAACGCGCAGAAGAACCGTCGCTCGCCTGGCGCGCGCGTCACGGCCGAGGGGTTCGCGAAGCTCGCGGGGTGCGCCGCGCCTCGCACGCTCGATGCCGTCGACCTCGACCCCTCCATCCCCGGGGCCGAGACGGTCCCGACCGTGTTCGACGGATGCGCCCCGGGCACCTCCGTCGAATTCCTCACCATGAACGGGTCGGAGCACGTTCCGCCGCAGCTCTCGTCGATCGGCGAGCGAACCTGGACCTTCCTCGCCGCCCATCACCGCTGACTAGAGCGCAGCCGTCTCCTCGAGCTCTTTGGACGCCGTCTCTGGCAGGAATGTCAGGATCATGATCAAGGCGACGATGGGGAAGATCGCGGTCATGCGCACCGCCGCGCCCCAGCCGAGCGTCTCGGAAGCGGTGCCGACGAGGATCGGCGAGAGCACGTATCCGACGCGACCGAGCAGGTTGTTCGACCAGGCGATGGCGTCACCACGCAGCTCCGTCGGGAACAGCTCTGTACTGAAAGCGTTGAGCACCGGCAGCACGGCGCTCGCCCCGAAGATCGCGAGGACGAGCGCGCCGGTGAGCGCCCAGCGACCGTGGGCAGAGTACGCCGCGTAGACGCCGAACGCCGTCGACGTGAAGATCAACACCGCGCCGCGCTTCCGCCCCACCCGGTCCATCAGCGGACCGACGCCGAAGCAGAGCGGCATCGCGAAGACGGCGGCGATCATCACGGCCGTCCCGATCTGCGCGTCGTTCATGCCGCGCTCGGCGATGGCGAACTCCTTCCAGAAGGTGACCGCGTTCTGCGTGCAGACGTAGGTCGCCATCCAGATCGCCGCGAGGTGGAGCACGCGCTTCCGGTACGGCGTCCGCAGGATGTGGAACAACGACCGCTCGGTGTCGCGCTCCCCGACCTGATCCTCGAACCGCTTCGTCTCGCGCAGGTTGCGGCGCGCGTACATGAGGACGACGAGCGGTAGGACGCCGATGAAGTACGGTGTCCGCCAGCCGAAGCGCGTCTTCAGGAGCAGCGGCACGAGCCCCGCGCACAAGACTGCGCCGAGGCTCGAGAACGCGTTGATGGCGCCGATCACCGTGCCGCGCCGCTCGGCGGGGAACTCCTCCGCGGCGTAGACCAGGCTCGTCGCCCACTCGCCGATGAGGAACACGCGCGCGAGGAGCTGGAGCACGACGAACGAGATCGGCTCCGGCGCGAGCCCCGAGAGGCCCGAGCAGATCGTGTAGCCGGCGATCGTCAGGGTGAGGACGCGCCGTCGCCCCCAGCGATCGGCCCGGCGCACGAGCAGGTACGCGATGACCGTCCCGAGGTTGATCGCCGCGACCATCCACCCCGCCTGCTTCGGCGAGAGCCCGAAATCCGCCCGCAGATTCGGCAGGATCTGCGTGAGCGTGAGGAAGTCGTACCCCTCGAAGAACGTCGCGACGCCGAGGAAGACGAAGAGGCGCCGCTGGTACGACGTGAGCGGAGTCGCCACCATGGGAGCGATCATCGTAGGACCTTTGCTACCCTGCCTGCCGTGAATGAGCCGACACGCCTTCTCCTCGCCTTCGCAGTAACGCTCGCCTGCGCCTGCGCCTCCCCCAAGATGCCCATCGCCCACACCGGCACCGCCGAGAAGCAAGCGGATCCGACGTTCGGCGACGACCGCGCGTTCCTCGAGAAGCACGGTCCGCTCATCGAGCTCCAAGGCGAAGGGGGCAGCCACGTGCTCGTCTCGCCGACTTGGCAGGGGCGCGTCATGACCAGCGCCGTCGCGGTCGACGCGCGGAGCCTCGGGTTCGTGCATCGAGCGTTCATCGTGAAGGGACAGACCGGCACCGCGTTCGACAACTACGGCGGCGAGGACCGTTTCTGGCTCGGCCCCGAAGGCACGAAGTTCTCGCTCTACTTCGCGCCCGGCGCGCCGCTCGACTTCGATCACTGGCAGACGCCTAAGGCATTCAACGAAGGCGCCTGGCAGGTCGTGTCGCAGTCGAAGACCAAGGTCGCGCTCGCGCAGAAGATGACGGTCGGAAACCACGCCGGGACCACGTTCTCGGTCGCGGCGGAGCGAACCATCGAGCTCCTCGATCGCGCCGCGGCGAAGGCGACGCTCGGCATCGAGGTCCCCGCCGACGTGAAGCTCGTCGCGTTCTCGTCGACGAACGCGATCACGAACGCAGGCACCGCCGCGTGGACGAAGGAGACCGGGCTGCCGAGCGTGTGGATCCTCGGCATGTACGCGCCGTCGAAGGACACGAGCACGATCGTCCCCTTCGACACCGAGGCGACCGGGCCGATCGTCCGTGACGACTACTTCGGCAAGGTGCCGGCGGACCGCCTCGCCGTGCGCGATCGCTACGTCGTGTTCCGCTGCGACGGTGAGCTCCGGAGCAAGATCGGCCTCCCCCCCGCGCGCGCGAAGACCGTGCTCGGGAGCTACAGCGCCTCGGCCAAGCTGCTCACCATCGTGCACTACGATCGTGTCCCGGCGAACACGACGCCACCTCCGCTCTATCCGAGCGGCGTATGGGATCTCGCGGCGGATCCGTTCGCCGGCGACATCGTGAACGCGTACAACGACGGACCGGTCGCGCCCGGAAAGCCCTCGCTCGGTGGCTTCTACGAGCTCGAGACCAGCTCACCCGGCGCGGCGCTCGCACCGGGCGCGAAGCTCGTGCACGTCCATCGGACGTTCCACTTCGTCGGCGAACGCGAGGCGCTCGAGAACATCGCGCGCGCGGTCCTCTCCGCGCCGCTCCCCTGACGTGACCAAGCCCGCGGCGAAGCGAGGGCCGTACCACCACGGCGATCTCGCGCGCGCGCTCGTCGAGGCCGCCCTGCGCAAGATCGAGAGCTCCGGCGTGGAGGGGTTCACGCTGCGCGACGCGGCGCGCGAGGTCGGCGTCACGCACACTGCGGTCTATCGCCACTTCGTCGACAAGCGCGCGCTCCTCGCGACCATCGCCGAAGAGGGCTTTCGCGCGCTCACCGAGGAGATGACGAGCTCGGCATCCGGCGCGCGCTCCGCGGACGATGCGCCACGAAGACTCGACGCCATGGGACGTGCATATGTACGTTATGCGATGCGCGAGCCGGCCCGCTACCGGGTGATGTTCGGACCGCGCCTGAACGTCGACGACCGGTATCCGACATTGGAACGCGAGGCGCGCGCCGCATTCCAGACGCTCGAGGACGCGATTGCGGAGGGCGTCCGCGCCGGGACCCTCGTCGACCGACCGCCGCGGGAGCTCGCGACGCTCCTGTGGATGTCTGCGCACGGCTATGCCTCGCTCGTCCTCCACGGCCGCATCGAGTCACGCGCAGAGCGGGCGGAGTCGTCGTTCGCGACGATCATCGAGCCGCTCTTGTCGGGGCTCGGCGCCACGCGTCTTGGATGAGTTACAACGGGCGCGCGTCGGACCTCGAGGAGGATCTACGCGTAGTTCTGGACGCGGCGAATGCGTCGGTGCCGGGCGTACACGAAGCAGAAGACGGCGTAGGCGAGGATGCCGAAGGAGACGAACGCAAAGAGAAACCCGCCGCCCGCGC